>JARUKZ010000002.1 GCA_029688955.1 Chitinispirillales bacterium ANBcel5
TTTTTTTCAGCCCCCTTTTTCAGAGGCGTATCGAAAATACCACAATTGGAATTCGATGTCAAATGTTTTTTACCTTTTTCTGCTTTTTTTTTCAAAAAAGACTGTTTTTGAGGCAAGAGACACTACGTCTTATCATGAAAAAAATTTAATCCAATCCAATCAAAGCAGCAAAAAACACACCCAAAAACAGTTTTGAGGAACCAAACAGGTATAAAAAATGCAAATTTTAATTATGTGTAGTTGCAGCGTAATCAAGAATAGTTTATTTTATTACTTATTACAGTAGAAAAATTCATGCCCCCATAGCTCAGTAGGATAGAGCACAGGTTTCCTAAACCTGGTGCCAGTGGTTCGAATCCACTTGGGGGTATTAAACATACACTTATACCTGTTTCGTAATCAGATCTACGAAACAGGTTTTTTTATAAATTTTTGTTTTTGGTCCACAAGCCCATCTAAACAGTAAAATTATAGTAATCTATTGTTTAACTTTAACTTGAGTATTAGCAACAATACTTGTAATCTCATAGGTGTATTCCTACTTTCAATACATTTCAATTGTAGTATATAAACTTTTTAGAATAAAAAAAGCGAGGATTCAATGGCCAGGATTATTGATGAAGTCTCACGGACCTTTTCAGAGTATCTTCTTTTACCCCGTCTAACCCGCCAAAACAATGTGCCTCAGAATGTTTGCCTTCAGGCCGCTATTTCAAGATATAAGAAGGATGAAACACCATCACTTTCACTAAACATTCCGTTTGTGAGTTCAAGTATGCAGGCGGTTTCCGGTCCCGATATGGCAATAGCTCTTGCACGCCGAGGTGGTATAGGCTTTATATTTTGCTCACAAAGTGTAGAAAACCAGGCTGCAATGATAAGGAAGGTAAAATCCCACAAAGCAGGGTTTGTTCCTTCAGATTCAAATCTCAAAGCAGACAGTACACTAAGAGATGCGCTCACATTGCGGCAAAAAAATGGCCATTCTACCATGCCAGTCACTCAGGACGGCTCAAAGAATGGAAAGTTTCTCGGCATTCTTACGGACAAAGATTACTGGGAATTTGAAGACGATCTTGATGCACCGGTATCTGAGTTTATGACAAACAAAGAAAACGTGGTCTATGGGACACTGGGCATTACCCTCCATGAAGCCAACCGACTCTTGAGGAAACACAAAAAAGAGTGCCTTCCTATTCTTGATAAAGACGAAAACCTCCACTCATTGGTTTTCAGAAAAGATTATTTCGATCATATGAACAATCCAGACGAACTACTTGATCACCAAAAACGTTTGGTTGTAGGAGCAGGTGTAAACACCCATGATTACAAGGATCGCATTCCGGCCCTGGTGGAAGCTGGTGTAGATGTAGTATGCTTCGATTCATCCGACGGGTATAGTGAATTCCAGAAAGATGCAGCATTGTGGACCAGAAAAGAGTATGGTGATAAGATAGTAATCGGCGGTGGTAATATTATTGATGCGGAGGCTTTTAGATTTCTTGCAGAGGAAGCGCAACTGGATTTTGTAAAAGTAGGAATTGGTGGTGGTTCAATTTGCATTACCCGGGAGCAGAAAGGCATTGGTCGGGGGCAGGCATCGGCACTCTTTGATGTAACAGCGGAACGTGATCGCTATTTCAAAGAAAGCGGTACTTATGTACCCGTCTGTTCCGATGGAGGATTGGCAAATGACACTCAGATAATTATCGCCCTTGCAATGGGAGCTGATTTTGTAATGATGGGCAGGTATTTTGCTATGACAGATGAAAGCCCTACTCCACGGGTATCAATTGGTGGTAGAATTTACAAACCCTATTGGGGTGAAGGTTCAAACCGAGCCCGAAACTGGCAGCGGTACAGTGAGTCTGAAAGTGGACTGAAATTTGAAGAAGGTGTAGATGCATATGTTCCTGTGGTGGGGTCGGTAAAAGAAGTTCTTGGGGTAACGGTTTCTAAGATCAGATCAACCATGTGCAATATGGGCTCACTTACCTTAAAAGAGTTTTCAGAGAACTCAGTTCTTACAAGAATCTCTGAACAATCTTTTGTGGAAGGTGGTACTTCTAATGTTGTTTCACTGGATAAAGATATTCCTCATGAAGTGTAAGGGTTACTAAGGAGGTTTATTTTCCTCCTTAACTTGCAATTTTTTATTCAAACATTCGTATTCACGATTGCAAGCAAACTCTTAACGTAGGAGGTAAAATTATGGCCAAAATTCTTCGTAGACCTGTCGTCTCAGTATCGATTCTTTTATCAATTGCTCTGGGTGCATTTTTTCTGCACAACTCATTTCTCTTTGCAGAAAATAACAAACCAGAGCGGGGATCAATCCAATTTGGAGCCCAAAAACAGCCCAATATCGAAACCGCTCCCGCAATGGAGGGTTTTGCTAATGTAGTGGCAGATGTTGCAGAAGAAGTAGTTCCGACTGTTGTTTCAGTTATTCCAACCAAAATTGATACAGTAGTTTTCTCCAATAATCCTTTTTATCAGTTTTTTGGCGACCCCTTCTCTGGAAACCCTTTTGAGGAATTCTTCGGACGTCCCCGCCAAAGACGTTCTCCGCCTCCGGTAGAAAGAAGAGAGCACAGAAGACAAGGGCTTGGCTCCGGTGTTATAGTATCCGATGACGGGTACATTCTCACCAACTTCCATGTAATAGCGGGGGCTGATGAAATTGAAATTAAGACCTCAGACGGCAGAAGTTATGATGCCCAAATAGTTGGTTCCGACTCTTTAACTGATGTTGCAGTTTTAAAAATCGAAGATAGTGTAGAAGGGCTTCCGGTAGCTTATCTTGGAGACTCAGAACAGCTTCGCCCCGGTGATTGGGCTATAGCTATAGGTAATCCGTTTAGCCTAACCTCCTCGGTAACAATGGGTATCGTTTCTGCAACCGGAAGAACAACACCGGGTGGAAGCGGCAACACCTACCAAAACTTTATACAAACTGATGCAGCAATAAATCCAGGTAACTCCGGTGGAGCACTTGTGAATATCAGGGGTGAATTGATAGGTATAAACACTATGATCTACACTCGCTCCGGTGGAAACATGGGTATTGGGTTTGCCATACCAATCAATATGGCACGCAGAGTTATGGAAGATCTGATTTATGAAGGCCGGGTAACCAGAGGCTGGCTTGGTGTAATGATCCAGGAGCTTGATCAGTCCACACGTGAGGCGTTTGGAATAGCAGAAGGTACCAGAGGTGTATTGATTGGTGATGTTTTTGATGATCAGCCAGCCGATAAAGCTGGTATAAAACGAGGTGATATCATTGTAAGTGTAAACCAAAGAGCTGTTACCGAACCTAATCAACTCAGAAATGCTATTGCAAATATCCGCCCCGGCCAGGAAGTCCCAGTTGAGATACTCAGAGATAACAAGACTAAAACTCTGAACGTACGGATTACTGAGCGTGATGAGCAAACCACACGCGCACAAAGAAGCAGCTCAGAAGAGAACGAGCATTCTTCCGGAATTGAAAAGACTCTTGGTTTGAGTCTTGGCAATATCACCAGAGATATCCGCCGGGAACTTGATCTGCCCCGCAACACCAATGGTGTAATCGTGCAGGGTGTAGCTCCAAACGGCAGAGCAGCAAGAGAAGGCATACGTGAAAACGATATAATAATAGAAGTGAATCGAAACCCGGTACAGTCTGTGGATGACGTTGAAAAAATAGCAAACCAGCTGCAAAAAAGTGACCCCTTGTTACTTCTGATCCAGCGGGATGGGAATACATTTTTCAGGGCATTTCGATTACGATAATAAAAGCCATAATTTTCTCTCAAAACATACCCTGGGTCCTTGTGCAGGATTCAGGGTTATTTTATGTTCTGATACAATGCATTTCTCTTGACTCATCCTCAACTAAGAACGTATCTTCCATAATATAAACTATCTTTAACTCTTCAGGAGGAATTCATGTTTAAAAGGTTGGCGATGATATTACCATTCTTTTCACTGCTACTGGTGGTTGGTTGCGGTGTAAGCGATGAGGCTATTACAGAAGCTGAAGCGCATCTTGAGGATCTTAAGTCGAGAGGTGTGCCCGAAGACGAGCTGTCCAGACCTACAGTTTTTCTCTATCAGGCACGTGAATCAAGTCGTACCGGAAACAGTAGAGACGCTAAACAGGCCTATGATTCAGCCCTGTACCATATCGAAAAAGCACAAAATCTGTATGATGAGCAAATCGCAACACTCATGCCCACCATTAATTCCAATCTGGAAAAAGTTAATGAAGCACGCGAAGAACTCAGTGGTATGCAGGTTCGTAAAATCGACAGTACCATTGCTATCATCGATTCTTTTATAAACATTGAATGGCTACTGCAGGCTAATAATGTTGCTGTTGAATTAAAGGAAAGTTTGCCACAGCTAAAAGAGGACGAAGAAAGAGCTTCTGAATTAAGCTCACGTGTCCCTGGGGTTTGGCGCTCTCAGCAAAGAACAACAAGCAGACAACACCGGGAGGTTAATGCTCTTGAGGAGAAATTTTTCTCTTTCTTCAGAGATGGACGTGCTAAATTAGTGGAACAGAAAAAAGGCCAGAGCGGACCATACCTCAAAGAAGACTGGAAATTTGAATCTGAAGGTACCTACGAGCTGGCTGGTGATACTATATTCCTGTTCATTTCGCGTTTTGCATCCATAAAACAAGACTTTGAACGTATTCATAATGTAGACGGGGAACCGGTGTGGAAGAGCGAACCTGCTCCAACCTATGATTCAACAATAACCGATGGCAGCCAGGACCGTTTCATCCTCTGGGAAGATCTTGAAGATGATTTTACCAGAATCAGAAGATTATAAGATTTAAATAAAACGTATTTAGTTATGTTAAGTTTTAAGGCAACTATTTTGTATAGTTGCCTTTTTCATAGTTATACTTCAGCGTTTTGCTACCTCTGAACCCTACTACCCTACTTTACCTATTGAAAAACCACACTGCATATAAATTACAGTACTATCTCTTGCTCGCATCACATCTGTTTGTTATACATTAGTACCATTAGGGTAACTTCATTTCCTTACCAAATAAATAAGGAGAAACAACCAGTACGGTTACTCCTCCTTATACTATTAATCCATTTACTATTAATTATGCTACTGGTACTATATCTACTCTCTTCTTATTTTCTTTGAATCTTCTAAACTGCACAGTTCCATCAATTTTAGCAAATAAAGTATCATCAGAACCCTTACCAACATTCACTCCAGGGTGAACCACGGTTCCTCTCTGACGAATGATAATGGTTCCAGCACTAACTTGTTCACCACCAAAGCGTTTTACACCTAACATCTTTGGATTACTGTCTCTTCCATTTCTGGAACTACCAACACCTTTTTTATGTGCCATATCTTTTCTCCTTAAATCAAAACTACATCGATCAGCAAGGGGTTATACATCTATAGAGATAATCTCAACTTTGGTATAGAGCTGGCGATGTCCATTAACACGCTTATAATCTTTCCGACGCTTCTTTTTAACAACCAGTACCTTATCACCCTTTTCCTGCTCAAGGACTTTTGCTTTTACAGAAGCCCCTTCAACGACCGGATTTCCGATTTTTACATCATCACCATTAGCAGCAAGTAAGACGCGATCGATAGTAAATTCGGTACCCGCTTCTGCATCAAAAAATGGAACGCGGATTTTCATTCCGGAGCTAACTTTAAATTGGGCACCGCCCTGTTCAATAATGGAATACATGAAATCTCCTCTTTTAACATCATCAACCGCTTACATGCGGTTTTCGGCCTCATTGGACCTGTATTTTAAGGACCCAGCCCTGAACAAATATAGGGGAGAGAATAATAGTTCTTCCCGATATTACAAAAAGACCAACTATAATTTTACAATCTTAACAGCCATTAAATATAATTAGATGCACAGAAAAAAAACAAGCAAGAATATCACTATTTAGTAGTGTTTTTGAATACAAAACCACCCCAAAGGGGCTTTGCAACTACATTCAGATGGTTTTATTCGCTTGTAACTGAATTGCCCCCTTCAATCTCTTCAAAGCTGTATTCATCCTGATCAAGCTGCTCATCCTCTATGACCTTTATTTGGCAATCATGCTCATTTTCGAGCATTTTTTTCACCGCTCCCTCATCTTTTTTCAGATATGCACTAACAGCAGGATGCACCGAAAGAGTAAGTACCGAAGGTTTTTGCTGCGTTCTTCGTAATGTGCGATCGATACGGGCTGTTACCGTTTCTGGCGAAAACACCCAACCCAATCCACCACAGGCGTGACAAACGTCAGAGAAAAACTCCTGCAATTCAGGTCTCACACGTTTTCTTGTAATTTCGATTAAACAAAATTTCGAAAGACCGGTGCAGGAAGTTGCTGTAGGATCAGCGTCAAGGGCTTTTCTAACTTCATTTTCAATTTTTTTCCTGTTTTCCGGGTTTTGCATATCTATAAAATCAACGACAATCAAACCACCGATATCCCTAAGTCGAAGCTGGCGGCATATCTCCCCAACTGCATCATAATTGGTTTTGAATATGGTTTCTTCAAGATTGCTTTTCCCTACATTTCTCCCGGTATTCACATCTATTGCAACCAGCGCCTCAGTACGATCAATCAGGATATAGCCACCACTCTTTAGCCAAACCTTTCGTTTTAAAAGCCTCTCCAGCTCTTTTTCTATGTCAAACTTATCGAAGAGAGGTACCGCATCTTTGTATAAAATGACCTTCTCTCTTAGAGCAGGAGAAAGTGCTGCAAGGTAACTAATTATTTCGTTATAATCCTCTTCTTCATCTGCATAAACTTGTTGTACATCTTCAGAGAAAAGATCCCTTATTACTCTGGTAGTAATCCCAAGCTCATGGTAAATAAGTTTTGGGCCGGTTCCACTCAGCGCCTCTTCCTGCGTTTTGCGCCAGGCATCAAGCAGGAGATGTATTTCCTTTATGAACTCCGATTCGGAAACTTTTAGTCCTATCGTACGGACAATAAACCCTACCCCTTTGGGCTTAATCTGAGAGATCAGCCTTTTTAACCGAGACCTTTTTTGAGTATCATGGGTTTTCTTGGAAACACCGATGAAATCGGTATCAGGGACAAGAACCAGGAAGCGTCCTGCCAGACTAATCTGAGTTGTTATTTTAGCACCTTTGCTGCCGATAGGCTCTTTTTGAACCTGCACCAGGATTTCCTGACCAACGGTTAACACTTTTTCTATGGGGATTTTGGGTACTTTGCCCCTTTTTGAAGCCCCATGACCAGTGTAGCGCTCCATAAGTGTATCATCGGCTTCCAGAAGCAGTGACGGGTCCACATCCGAGGCGTGCAGGAATGCACACCTTTCAAGACCGATATCTATGAATGCTGCCTGGATACCGGGAAGGATAGACTCTACTCTGCCTCTATAAATATTTCCAACCAGACGAAAGTGATCCGGCCGCTCTACCACTACTTCAACTAACTTGTCATTCTCAAGCAATGCAGCCCTTTTTTCAGTTGGACTTGCATTAAAAAGTATCTTTTTCGTCATAAGTCATATCTTTTCTTTTATAATCTGATAGTTACGAGCAAAGCAAAAGTATTACTCGTTCTTTCTTCATCACCTCTTTTATTTTTATAGTGTTGGAATTCCATTCTTCCGGTAATGTTATCTGTAAATGTGTATGATATATTGGGCTGTATTCTGAGCTCAGATCTGTTTATTGGATCCTGATCTTCAGCATCCTCCAGAATTTCTTCCTCATTAGTTGTGGTTATATTCAACCCTATATTCGTTCTGCCACGCACAGGAATAGTTCGGTTAAACAGTGTTATATCATCAATAGCACTTGATTGTGTAATCTCATAACTTAGAGTAAAGTTATTACCGGAACGTATAATTTCACGTGTTGACTCCTTCTTTTTATTTAAAGTGCGCCTGAAGTTGAAATTAACAGGCCACCTGCGTAAGGTGCCATCAATCCCTATCAGAGGTCCCCAATCGAAGACCGTGGTCTTAGACTCTCTTACTGTCGACAAGGAATTTACATTCCTGCTTTTCGTGAAATTAAGCGTAGAAGAAAGATTCAATCTCTGAAACACATCATCCAAATATCCTATATCCATAAGAAGGGGTGAATTTGCACTGATACGAATCTCAGGTTCAATGTAGGATGTATCTACCCTTGCAGTATCAGGTTGAACTCTGAATTCTTCACTCCATCCAAAGCTTACGTTAGTGAAATTGACCCTGAAAGGCTCAGGAATTGAGAACCTGGTTGAAAAAGAGCGTCTTCTTGTTCCGAGCCTGTAATTCCTTGAATAATCGCTCTCGCCATGGCGACTCCAAAAATTCATACCGCCTAAGGCATAGTAGTCATCCATATGAGCATTGAATATATCGCTTAATGAGCGCCCCTTAACCCCAATTTGGTATTTAAAAAAATCTAACCCACTGACATTGGCGGTTTCAAGGAATTCAGAGTCAAGATTAAAATTTCTTAGCTCTGTACTGGTTATATAATCAAAATCTACAGAGCGCAATTCGATGTTTTGAAAACCATCACCAATCAAACTGAAAAAATCTCCAATTACAGCTCTGGAGCCAAGCTCATTAAAGAGAGTATTGAGCCGAAGAGAGGTTCTGACTTCAAAACTTGTATTTACTGTAGCATCAAAACGGTCTCTTGCTGCCGCTCCGGTTGAACTTCTAAGGTTACTTTCATAGTTTCCGCTGTAGTTGAAATTATGTGTAAGCCAATTGAAGATACGTGGCTCAAATCTTATGCCAGCGCTCTGAGTTCTTCTTCTTTCACCATGTAAAATCATATATCTTGGGTCCCAGTTATCGTTGAGACTAAAGATATTGTTCCTCATTACTCCCCACATTTCATCCCTGGAAAAGCCGCCACTTTCAGAAAGATCTCTTTGAATGTTCAAAGAATAATTTAAGTTCAACAGCGGTCTTATGGGGGAATATTCAACTCGCATCCCGTGATTGAGACCAAAAGTGTAGCTTGTAGGTGGAGCAAAAACCGGTTCCGCATCGGTTCTGATATTTCGCTCTTTTCTGTAGCTAACTTCTGCCAGATCAAAATTAATTGTGCGGGGCAAAAGATTAATCTCATACCGTTTTACCTCATCGGGGAGCCAGGGTAAGTCCGAATTTCTAAACGGTGTCCATGAGAGATTGTTTCCGGGGCTGAGATCATAATTCAGTCTTCCCGAGTAGGTAGTGGTAGAATCCAAAGTCACATAATTAAGGGTATCCGGATGAGGATGGAGTCCCCGGCCTGTCATGGAAGCGTTCTCATTGTAGCGTACTTCGGCTCTGATTCTATCAAGTGTCATATTAACAAAAAGGTTATCAGAGGTAGTCCTTTTCTCAAAAGTTGCATATGCACTGCGACTAACATTTTGTGATTCAAAAAGCTGAGCCAGTGAAGTGTCGCTTTTAAACAGGTCACGGCCAAAAATCATATTCAACGCATCGGCTCCCATATCTCTGAGAACATCGGGCCTGTTGTTCTCTCCCATAAGGGAAATATCGGAACCCGGGGCTTGTTGCGGTCGGGTTATAGTACCACTAACAGAGGCTCCTACGGGTAATGAAATCCCCCAGTTATCAGGCATAAACTTGTCAAGATTCGCTCCCACACTGAAGTTACCCGAAAGCCTGCTGTTCTGAGCGGTAATGTCATTATCCACCATTCGCCTGAAGTCTGCATCGTTGTAATCCATGCTTGCAGAGAAATTCATGAAATCAGACCACTGAGTTCGTACACTTGCCCTTGAGGCCCAGCCCCGAAGTTTTCTGGCCCCCACTACTCTCATATCATTAACCCAAACTTCTCCGGACCGGGGAGTGACACCTACTCCTTCCTTGTAAACACCTAACGCCATATAGGTAATATTGGCGAAATTTGGACGCATGTTGGGTGGAGCAACAATTCTCATTGACCCGTCTTCACTTGTTATATCTATGGGCTGATTATCAAAGTCCACTGTAAGTTTTAGATCGGAAAAATCATTAAGACTAATCGCGTTGTAATTATCATCCCAGCTACTGTTTATTACTGTGCGATACTCATAGAAGGTAGAGTCATTGTGTCCAAAGCGGAAAACAAATTTTACATCTTCATTGTACGGCGCGTTTTCATCACCATGAATATAGAAAGTAAGGGAATCGTAAGGAGAGATATCCTGAGACATACGGCTTAAATTTCTTCTGACCAAAGCTGTGTCCCCTACCTCCAGATCATGAAAATTCAGTCTCAGGGCTTGCTCCAGTTCAAGTCCGTGATCTCTTGTTGAATCTGGCCGGAAAGGCAAATCGCGATTAAGGCTTCTTCTAAAATCCTCATTTTCGTGATTACTGATTGAAGATGCTTCAATTTTAAATACTTCGCCCGAATCGGGAAGGACATTGGGAACCACTTCCCACTCATTGCCAACAAACTCCATATTTGCAATCACCAGCTGATGCTCTGTGGTAAGATTGTACTCATTGAAATCATGCCACACTAAACGCACCATATCAACATCACGCCATGATGGGTCCCCTACACTATCCCGTACTCCATCAAGCACCTCTTTTATGGGTATTCTGTAAAGTCTCCACCCCTTTTCTGTAACCAGTGCTGCGGAAGTATCTATAAAGGGAAGATCATCAAGATCAAGGTCAATAGTATAGCTATAGTACCATTCGTCCTGAAAAATGCGAACCTGTCCATTGTTAAGGATATCTTCGCTGTCCATTCTGCTATTACGCTCAGTACCATTTACAAACCTGTAATCCCCTGCGTTGCTTGAGCTATTGTATTCTCTATAGTTATCACCGGATGGATCATCCGGGTAAAGCAATAAAGAATCTCCATACCATAATGTATCCCAAGCACTGGCATTAGCATTGGGAATAAGATAATACTCAAGCGAATCAGGCAAACCATCCAAACCAAGGTCCAACTCTGATCTGATTTCACCTCTACGAAGCGGATCCTCTGCGTCCGCCTTCTGATTGGGAGGTCCACCATGGCGCACCTGATCCTCTTTCATTTGACCGATTTGAATAGTCAGCTTACCTCTTCCGGTGGCAAGATTTGTGTCAGGCTGAAGAAGTACTTCCAAATAGTCGGCCTTTTCAAGGTTCATTGCATTGCTATGAAACGGGGTCATAATAGAAGCATAAGAGTTGGCAAAACGATCGGTCAAAGAATCGACGGGATGTCCTGGTGTTGTATGCAAACGCAGCACATTTTCATACTCTACCCTGGTAGTTTGAACATTGCTCCACACGTGATGTCTTGGTATTCTGTGCTTGGAATCATAAGATATTGGTGTAAACCAATAAAAATCCCAGGCCGGCGGCCTTTCGAGTATATCTTCGCCATCAAAGGGAAAGCTTGCCATATGCCATGATCTGTGACTTAAGGAAAGAGCATAACTCTGCCGCACTCTTTCGAAGTCATCAACATATGCGCTCCCTCTTCTGTTTGGATTCATATTACTAAACGCCACTTCGAAATCAAAAAGAGCAGAAGACTTTGCTGTAGTATTGATTAGCGGTAGCGCGTTAACCAAACCCGTCATCCATTGGGGCTCAAAATCTAGTCTGGTATTAAAGTTAAGCAACATTTTACCATGAGGTTCGTTTCCTAAATAGGGTGTTTGATTTGAATTGGTCCCCTGGTAAAGAAAGTTCATTGCAGCAAAGGATCTGTCACTAAAGAAAGGAAGTTGCAGCTCTCCTCTGGTACCAAAAAACCATTGTCTCTCAGGAACAAACAACGACTCACGCTGATACTCTATTTCTACATCCTCTGCCCTCGATTGAGCCCGGGGAGAGACAAGATCCAAAGTTCCCATGTCATAGTTAACTACGTAGTCAACATTTTCCTCAAATACCTCCCCTCCTGCGGTGACTCTCACCGTACCACGCATCACTCCCCAACCTAAATTAAAACTGGTACCAACGGTAGTTCCTGAAGTCCTTATGACAAACAAGGGATTATACTCTCTGAATTCCGGTGAATTATGACCGTAACGATAAATTGTAGTATCAGCCAATTCACCAAGAGCAGGATTAGAAAAGGGTTCATTACCATGAAACGTGCTGTCAAAAGGTGGAATTATAAGGTAGCCATTATCCCAATCAAAAATGTCGGGATTATCATGCTTAGGACTGTTATTTTCAGTTACCCCAAGTATATCCCCAATAAATTTACCAGAAACACTTGAAGATGTATCGTTGGTACCATACGGTACATACTGGAAATTAAGCCTGAAATTTGAGCGATCCCTGGAACTGGATATTCGATATACATTACGCCACATAAGATGATAGGTCGGATCATTTGAAGCTCTGTCGCGCATATTATCTGGCTTAAGAACTTCAAAATCATATACCCGGGAGTCGTCACCATCCTGGGTGTCAGCGAACTGACCTTTATTTAAACTTCCATCATCAGTTCTCAAAGTAAAAGCGATCAGATCGTTATCGCTGATGTATTGTTTCTCTTTGAAACGAATCCACCCTTCTTCCCGATTAAGAAAATAGTCCCTATCTTCTATTAGCACTTCGAATTCAGCGATATCTGGCGAACCGGCTCTCCCTCTTACCCAGGTACGGTCTGAAGCTCTATCAACCTCAGCCCTGTCAAAGGAAGTCATTCTTTTTAAAATCTGTACTGCATCAACTCTGGGCGGACTTGTTTCATCGTCATAATAATATTTCTGATTCCAATATCGTTTGTAGAGAGTATCAAGGAAGAAGAAGCGATTCTTTACAAAATCATCCTCTCTGAATACTTCTACACCCGTTTGCCTTTCGGCTGTAAGCCTTTCACTTTCTCCCTGAGCATGACTGAGAATCGTGGTAAGCATAAGAGGTCCAAGCTTACCTCTCATCTTTATCCCAAATAATCCCTCATGCCTTTCAGAGTACCCCGAAAGACTGGTACCAGGCATATCAAACCCAGTATACCCAACCACGACCTCCTGAATAATTTCATCCTCAAGTTCCCCGGGAGTGTTCTCTGTATATTCGATTTTAAAATTTTGAAGCGGATTATCCAATCCAAAACCATCATCATCACTGGCGCTGATATTTATACTTATCAATCTGCCAATACTACCGGTTATACTAAAGTGATGATCACTGGTAAAATTGAAGCCAGGACCAGTGTTTTCTAACTCACCTGTTCTCACTGTAGTTCGATCATACTCTATCCCCATAGTTAAGGACCCACTAACCGACAGACGTGGTGGTTCAGTTCCAATGAGACGCTGAGCCCAGGAAGGGTAGTGTACCGGAAGAGCCAGTTCAAGGCGCGACCTTCTGTCATCTTCCTCTTCTTCGCCCTCTTTAAGTTTTTCGAGTACCCCTTCGTGCCAGTTGTTTCTTAAAAGGTAATTGTTACGTGAAAGGAGATAGTCGTTTAATTCACTGTAATGATATGCCCAAACAGCAAACCCAAGCTCATCCTTGCGCATAAAAGTGATTTGTCTATTTTCGAAGTTTATGATCGCAGTGTCAGAGAAAAGTGTGGTATTTAAATCTAAAATTCGCGGGGATTTAGAGTTTAGGGGGCTGGTGAGGTCTTGATAATCCAGGGGATGAAACCCCTCAATTTTCGGCAATTCAAAGACCAATCCCTGTGCAAAAGCAGCCTGACTAAAGGCGATAATACAGCATAAAAGCGCAAAAATCGTTTTTCCCACGACTATCTTCTACTCCCTTTTTTGCTATCATTTTTTTTTACATCCTGAACGCATCTAAAACCAACAGGATTATGTCTGTTTTGAGGAAAGTAACTATAGCGGGGGTCAAAACAATTACTCTGGTTCGCACTTTCCCAAAAACCACCCATGACGTAAAAAAATCTTCTGTTTTCAGTTGATCGTGTTGATGTCCACTCTGCTAAGCCACCGGACATATCATAGGTGCCAAAATATCCTCTGCACTGAGAAAATGAACCTGAAGTCCGCTTTCTGGTTTCTTCTGTTGGGCACAAGCCGCTTTGGTAACGCTCTCCATAGGGATAAGCCCATTGATGAGGACCACTGCATGCTAAGCTCCACTCCTCTTTGGTGGGCAAACGTTTTCCGGCAGAGTAACAGGAATCCATTGCCTCATAATAGGAAACAAAGGAGACGGGATACACCCCTTCCCTGTTTGGCCATGCATAGCGATCTATACAAAACTCTTTTTCCCCATCAGTTACATAAATCATATCAGACGGGCAAAGTGTAAGATAATACTCTGGTTTAATCTCATAAAACTCTCTTCTCTGGGCAAACAGTTCCCCACATTCATCCTCTGCTTTATAAACAAGGGTTCTGCTTTCATCAATAATTATCTCTGAGCCATCATAAACATTCCACTCAGAGCCCTCTTCTGCAAGGCGCCATTTCACGGTACTGGGTTTATTGGCCACCAGCGTTACAGAAACACTGCCATAGTGTATTCCACCCGATGGTTCAGGGTGAACCATGAGTACTACCGTATCACTTTCACAGGGATCGACCTTTTCTTGCTCCACAACAGAACTGTCCACAGGCGTTTTGGTGGTATCTTCACAGCTCGTTTCCACACTATCCCTGTCGCTTATCGTTTCTGTATGTTTTTCTTTAGGTGGTAACTGATCAGCCTGCTCTTTTGCCTCCTGTTGTTCCTCTATCTCCTCAGTCTCTTCTTTTTCAACCACCACAGTATCATCAATACTTTCGTAGATACTATCCACTGGCTCAATTTGGGTATAATCATAGTCGAGCGGTGGTTCACTTATTTGAGGGCGCAAGTTCAAATAAAGATACAATGTGATAACAAAGAGGGCAATAAGAAGCACCACAAGAACGGCTCTCTTTGTATACCGATTATTTTTTTTAGACCCGTTGTGCACTACATTCTCACGTTTCTAACATTTTTAGATTTAAACTCAGACCGAAGTTACACATTTTCTATGGTGGAGAAGACTTTAAGGAAATCCAACGTTTCCTTAACATCGTGCACTCTGAATATACGAGCACCTCTGGTGTATGCACTTGCTACACTCCCCAGCGATCCCCACAGTCTTTGCTCAGTTTCCCGCTCGGTGATTTTCCCAATAAACGCTTTCCTCGAGGTTCCAACAAGCAGTGGAAACCCCAGTTCCTTTAAGCGCTCAAGCCCGCGAAGAAGCGCAATATTATGGTCAAACGTTTTTGCGAAACCAATCCCCGGGTCCAAAATAATTCGCTCCCGACCCACCCCAGCTGCTCTGAACTTACTCACCGCCTCAAGAAGTTCCCCGCTCACCTCTTTGATCACATCGTCATAAGAAGGAGCATGTTGCATAGTCTGCGGTGTTTTGCGGCTGTGCATAAGCACCACCGTAGCCCCCAGCTCAGCAACTACGTTTGCAATTTGAGGATCAAATCTCGCTGCACTGATATCATTAACCCAGCTGGCCCCAGCCTTAAGAGCTGCTCTGGCAGTCAAAGACCAGGTTGTATCAACACTTATGGGTCCCTTAAAGTCTCTTGCCAGTTTTTCTATAACCGGGACAACTCTGCTGCATTCCTCCTCAGGATCAACAATTGATGCGCCCGGTCTTGAGGATGCCCCCCCTATATCTAAAATGTCCGCACCCTCTTGTGCAAGGCGCAAACCATGCGCTACTGCGGCATCAATTTGACTATATCTTCCACCATCATAGAATGAATCGGGGGTTACATTCACTATCCCCATTATAAGAAATTGTTTGCTGTCCAGAGTACTCATAGAAATGCGAAGAGGAAAAAGGTTTATTGCTGCTTTTTTTTGTAGAAAAATATATTCAGATGCTCTTCAATAAAAATCAACGGGGTAATTAATTTCTTTTATCACCAAATACTAACATTTTTCTTTGCTGTTTTCCACCCTAAGTATTTATCTTTTCTACATTCACTTCCAATTCACTACTAATTCTCTCAGTACGTAACTATCCACTTGTGCCCCGGAGAATTAAGATGAAAATAGCTATGCTTGCACCTGTTGCATGGAGAACACCACCCCGCCATTATGGCCCCTGGGAACTGGTTACCTCTCTTTTAACCGAACAATTGGTGAAAATGGGCTTAGATGTCACCCTTTTTGCCACTCAGGACTCCCTTACTTCAGCCCGCCTGCGCTCTGTTGTAAAAAGCGGCTATGAAGAGGACCCCCATAGTGATGCAAAGGTTTGCGAAAGCCTTCATATAGCAAACTGCTTCGAAAGCGCAGAGGAGTTTGATTTAATTCACAACCATTTTGATTTCCTGCCACTATGTTACTCTAAATTGACCAAAACTCCTCTCCTGACGACGATTCATGGGTTTTCATCACCAAAAATCCTTGCAGTTTATAAAAGATATAACACATCGGGCAATTATGTATCTATCAGTGATTCAGATCGCTCAGAGCAGCTAAACTACCTGAAAACAATCTATCACGGCATAGATATTGATAGATTCACGTTCAGAAAAGAGCGGGGGAAATATCTGATCTTCTTTGGTCGAATGCACCATGATAAAGGCGCACTGGAAGCCATAAAGATCGCTCAAAGAGCATCAATGGAGCTTGTGATGGCAGGACCTATTCAGGATCAGGAGTACTTTAAAACCTGTGTGGCACCTTATATCGACAATAAGAATGTTCACTATGCAGGAAGTGTAGGCCCCGCTGAACGAGATCAACTCCTCGGGGAAGCACTGGCGCTTCTGCATCCCATTAATTTTAATGAGCCCTTTGGATTATCGGTGGTTGAAGCCATGGCATGCGGCACCCCCACCGTGGCATTTAACCGGGGAAGCATGCCGGAGCTTATTGAACACGGTAAAACGGGTTTTCTGGCCCAAACAACAGAGGAGGCGGCCAGATATATCGATCAGTGCATCTCCATTAACAGGGTAAACTGCAGAAACCGGGCAGAACAACGCTTCTCTGTTAAAAAAATGGCAGAACAATATGCTGAAGCATATACTATAATTTTAGAAAAAGATGCTGTAATTTTAGAAAAAGATGCTGTTTCAATGCAACGAGGAAAAGGAGAGGTGGTGTGAAAATGGGATTTCTGTTTTCAGGGTTATTTTGGGGGATAATTCTTATCCTCATAGGTTTGTCGATAATTATCCGGGTGGTATTCAATATTCAGATACCACTGTTTAGAATTGTTTTTGCCCTTATTCTTATCTACCTGGGCATTAGGGTGCTTGTTGGCGGAGCGTGGATCAGGGGTGATCAGAGAACCGCACTGTTTGAAGACAGAACTATCGGGGCTAAAGAGGGGGAATATAATGTTATTTTCAGCAGAGCACAGATCGATGCCACACAGCCATTGCCCAGGGGGGGCGACAATATCGAAACAAACACTGTTTTTGGCTCCAGTGTACTAAAAATCTCCAAAGACATACCCACCAGGATAAAGGTATCAGCCGTTTTTGCTTCCACTTCCCTTCCGGATGGTAACACAATCAGTTTTGGTGATTATACCTACCTAAACCCCGCCTACAGTGCCGATGAACCATTCAGGACAATCAGGGCAAATGTGGTGTTTGGAAATTTAACGGTGATTGAGAATGACTAAGATCAGCAATAAAGAATAATACTATTCGAAATTCTGTTCACAATTGAGCCATTCCGCCACAGCCGTTATGTATTTTACTATTGACCAGAAAAGATTTTATCCTACAGGGAGTTATTACCACTATGGCTGATAAAGAGAAAAAGGAAAAGAAGAAACGCTCCTTACCAAAGCGTCTTTTAATCCTGATAATTGTGCTTTCAGGTTTGGCTTTAGTAGCCACTGTTCCCGGATACATGGCTGCACGGTTTGCTTTCAACCGTTATTTTGAGCACTGGGGAGATAGGCTTGTTGATCTTGAAAAACGAGGGCTGCTCTCAACAGAATATGGTGCAGGGTGGCAGGATGTGTTGATGGACAAAGCAATGGAGCTTGAAGCTCAAAGAATAATTCAGGGCATAGATAGTGTTGAAGAAGAGGAAGCTGAAGTTGTTGATGGAATTATCCTCTCTGATTACCCCTCCCTTTCTGTGGTAAAGCTTTTGCGCGAAATACGAGAGTATTCAAACACCATTTTAATTACCGATCGCAACGATCACCCGCTGACCACCATCAAAACGAATCATCAGCGGGCAAGGATTGATGAATTCCCTCAAACTCTTATCACCGCACTTATTGCAGCCGAAGACCAAAATTTCTGGGAAAACGACCTGGGCTTTGAATTCGACAGTTTTGCACGGGCAGCAATTATGGCTGCAAAGCGTTCCGCATTAAACTTCCGACGCGCTATACCACGAGGCACCTCTACCATCACTCAACAGGTTGCAAAGCTTTTTATCTCAAGGCTCGATGAAGTAGGACGTCGGGAAGTAAGCACCACTGTGGACAGAAAGGTTCGGGAGTTACGGCTTGCAGTTGCGTTGCGCAAGCTTTACAGCGCAGAAGAGATCCTTGAGGTTTACATGAATCACAGTGTAACAAGCGATTATGGCCTTATAGGCTACAAGGATATTGCAAACGGACTTTTTGGTAAGGAACTTCATGAGCTTAGTGACGCAGAGTGTATTTATCTTGCGCGTATGGTGAAATGGGGACGCAATGTCAGACCAAGAATAATTGAACAGTGCAGAATAGATATGCCCAGAATGGGTGATGCGCTGGGGTGGAGTGAAGAGAAAAGAGAAGAGGTGCTTGAGGAGATTGAGAACCTTACCTTTACTCGCCCTCAACGGGTAAGAGGCGATCATGGCCCCCTCGTTGACCTGGCCAATGAATTCTGGCTTAAAACTCTCAGGCAGAATGGTTCCAGTGAAGAGCAGATTGCACAGATGGATTTAATCGATCCCAACTCACTTGTACGCCGCAAGGGTAATCTTACTCTTAAGCTCAGTATCGATCTGCCACTTCAGAGAAAACTTGAAGAGCTTGTGGATGCCAGAGGTTATGGCCCCGATACAACAATCCATAATGAGGTCAGAATTGGAAGTTTTGGTGAAAATGTTACGCTACATTCCCCCCCCAGAGATACCGTAAGATCAATCCAGGTGCTTACTGAACAAAGGGATCTCTCTGAACCCGGCTCCTCTTATATCACCACTTTGGAGCCTGGTGATACACTCATTAAAAACATCCGCTATAGAGAACTGGACAATCAGGAATACAGACGTAGTATTTTTTACTACACCCGAATGCCACAAACAGTCGATGGACAGTACTACGCCTATTCGATCATGGATTCAAGAACCGGTAAACTTCTGGCTTACTACTCACGAGACCGCCTTGGTTCACGGCTGATAGGACTGCTGCGAAACAGAGTCCCCAACGGCTCTGCTACCGCAAAGCCCATACTGAATGCCCTTAATTATGATCTAGGCATCTTTCGGCCCTACAGTCGATGGACCGATACTGAACCTGTTAAGGAAGATGTACCGTGGAGCAGAGAGATAAACTACAGTGGCGGTAGACCAATAGGTGTGATCTTTGACCAGACAGCAGTAAGGGGCAGAGGCTACCGTGTACACAACTATGGAAGACGTTTTGCGGGCTGTCAGTATGTTTTTGATCTTCTAAACACCTCAAATAACATTTTAGGAGTGGAAACGATCTACCGACTCAATCAGCGAATCAGTGACAATGGTGAAATTCCCGCTCAGGCGTTTCCACTGGTAAATCTTCTGTACCGCCTTGGGGCATATTCCCGTATCACCGATGAGCTCAATATGGATTATGTAACAGGGGTGAGGGTATATAAGGAGATATCCCGGATTATTGGGGCCGAAGTCGATTCGATGCGCTCTGGTCAACGAAGAGTACCTATTTCAGACAGTCTCTACTCGGTTGCGCTGGGGACACTTGAAATGTCCCTTTATGAACAGATGCATGTATTCAACATGCTATACAACAATGAGCTTATCGAAAACCCCGCGGAGCAACCTTCACTTGTTCTTGAATCGATAACACTCAATGGAAATCCCGTGGCAATCAATGATACTATCAGACGATTTCGTCCATTGTCAGATATAAACAGTATTCGCCCCACGTTACTTGGACTTCACAAAAGACTGGTTTCCCATCCCGGAGACGGACTTACTGCATACGATATAGCCTATACTCCGGATTTAAACGATCCGGTCTACAACTCCGAAAGTTTTCATGAAGACGCGTTTTACATAGATGAATCTTTGTCTAATTTTGCCAAAAGCGGAACAACGGATGAAGTGATCCGCCCCTTTAACGTGGATGCATCGAGTGATAAGCGCACCAATTACGGGCTTTGGAATGCAGTGGTGCGGGTTGATCTGTCAAAATTTTCAGGAGCAGAAGGCCCCGAAGATATCAGAGACCTGACGGTAGCTTCCATTGGCGAGGGAAATATGGAGTACACCGGAGCCAGAGATGGAAAATCGCTGCACAAGTTTCTTACTATAGGCCTACTAAGAGAAGCTGGTATCAGAGCCCCAAATGGTTTCTATTCACAGTATGAGTCGTATATCCGAAGTGTAACCCCTGAAGCGGAAAAAAATTGTGAACAGCAACCAGTTACAGTTCCGGTAGATACCGGGTACGATGAAGAGGAGCTTGAGAGAGAAATTGTTGAAGAACGAACTAATGGCCTCCCTGGTTAACCATAACATTGAACTTTGGCCTGGCAGACAACCAGGCCAAAGCTACCTGTTGCACCCCTAACAAAATCCTAACACAAATCTGTTATATTCTTAACTGCTTTGGTGTATCTTATAGAAAAAGCTTCTTAACACAAATGCATAGGGTACTTAGGGTAATCACAAGTGACTAGTAAAAAAATACTGATTATTGAGGATGATGAGGATATCATTGAGCTGGTATCTTATAACCTCGCACGAGAGGGTTATGATGTTGTGGCTGCGGTTTCAGGCGAAGAAGGTCTTGAAAAGATCAAAAGAGAACAACCGAACCTTGTTTTATTGGATCTCATGTTACCGGGAATCGATGGTTTTGAAGTATGCAGATCGATCAGAACTAAAGCAGTTCAAACAAACATCCCTATTATAATGCTCACAGCTAAAGGTGAAAACGCAGATATTGTAACTGGTCTTGAACTTGGTGCTGATGATTATATTATTAAACCATTCAGTCCACGGGTTTTGCTTGCCCGAATTAAAAATATTTTACGGAGAAAAAATAGGGAAAACACAGATAGTTCTTCTGTTATAGCTTTAGATAAACTGGTAATACATCCGGGCAGACATGAAGTTTTGCTTGATAACAAAAAAATAGATCTGACCTATACTGAATTTGCAGTTTTACATCACCTTGCAAGTAAACCAGAATGGGTTTTTTCCAGGTTTCAGATTGTTGAAGCTATCAAAGGGGAAAACTATCCTGTTACCGACAGAAGTGTAGATGTAATAATCGTAGGCTTAAGAAAAAAGCTGGGTAAATTTGGAACACTGATCGAAACGGTACGAGGTGTAGGATACCGTTTTAAGGAACAGGTACAGGTGTGCGACTAAAACCTATTTTTTGGCAACTGTTTCCTTCTTACAGTCTTCTTACCATAGTAGCTCTGGTGATCATAGTGATCTTCATCACAAGTGTTATTGAACGCTTTCATTTCCAGCAAACAGAGACGAAAATAACTGAAAGAATATCTCTTGTTCAGGATAATTTCAAAAAGGCAATTAAGGAGAATAATTATTCACTTGCTGATTCTCTGGCAAAACGATACGGAGAGTCTGCACGAATGCGATTTTCTGTTATACTTCCGGATGGAACGGTTATAGCAGACACAGATAAAAAGCCACAGGTCATGGATAACCACCTGAACAGACCAGAAATTCTTCAGGCTCTTGCAGGTGAAACTGGTACTACCAGCCGATACAGTATATCGGTAAACAGAGATATGCAGTATTCAGCAAAAGCCTTACATGATGAAAATGGAAAATTGATAGGATTTATTCGCGCATCTGTTTCCATAGACTTTATCCGTAAGAGTCTTTCCAGGGTAAACGAAAAAATTGCGCTTATGCTGCTGTTGCTGATTCTGGTGACGGCTCTTGTATCATTAGCCCTAAGCAGATACCTGAGCAACAGAATAAAGCATTTGCAAACTGGTGCACAATTTTTTGCCAAAGGAAATTTAGACCATAAGCTTTCTGGATCTGGTGCCCTTGAATTTGAAATGCTTGCCCGATCAATGAACCATATGGCCATGCAACTTAAGGAACGGCTCGAAACGATTTCCACCCAGCGTAATGAACAGGAAACGATACTCAACAGTATGAGAGAAGGAGTACTGGCCATAGGGTTGGATCAGAAGATCATAAAGATAAATAAACCTGCTGAAACCATTATCGGTTTGGATATAGAGGCTGCAAGAGGTAAATTTGTTCAGGAATCCATTCGCAACAGTGAACTACATAAACTCATAAAAAATCTTTTGAGCACACTAAAGCCTACAGAGGAAGAACTAAGGCTTTTGCAACCAGATGGCACAGAATGTGTTCTTCAGGTGCATGGTACACTTCTTCTGAATTCCTCAAATTCTCCATGCGGTATTCTTGTGGTATTAAACGACATAACCCGTTTAAAGAAGCTTGAGCAAATGCGTAAGGACCTTGTGGCCAATGTGTCTCATGAACTTCGAACCCCTCTTACCTCCATTAAAGGTTTTGTTGAGACCATTTTAGCCGGAGCAAAGAATAATCCTCACGATACAGAACGGTTTTTAAACATTATAAGCAGACATGTTTCACGACTGGATTCAATAATTGGAGACCTTCTTGATCTCTCTAAACTGGAAAAAGATATAGAAATGGAAGATATTAATCTTAAAGTTCTCCCTCTTGAACCGGTCTGCATTCAAGCAGTAGACGTATGCCAATCAAAAGCATCCGCAAAGGATATCAAAATAAACATGCTTGGTTCACATAACATTAAGGCAAACATTGATCCGTTTATGCTTGAGCAAGCACTTGTTAATTTAATCGATAATGCTATCAAATACAGCGATGATAATACTACTGTTGACATTAGCATCTCAAGTGATGTTAATAAAGCAATTATATCTGTACAGGATCAGGGTTACGGAATAGAAAAACTCCATCTACCCAGAATTTTCGAACGCTTCTACAGAGTGGATAAAGCAAGAAGTCGTAAGCTCGGTGGGACCGGATTAGGTCTATCGATCGTAAGGCACATTGTTCTGGCGCATAAAGGAACTATTAGTGTTAAGAGTGATTACGGTCGGGGCACTTGTTTTACAATAATCTTACCATGCTAAAATTTTCCTTCAAACCTCCCCTTATAATCCTCTTTGTATCTCTTTTTCTAACACAATTTTAACATCTTACACCAAGTAACCTAACACTCCTTGCCTATTTTTTGTAATAGGAATCTTTCAGATCAGTATGAGCAAAAAAAACAGGAAAGGATGTTATATGGTACCGTTTAAGTATTTCTCAAAACCTTTTGTTATAGTAATACTATACCTTTCATTCATTGTTGCTGCAATCCTGTTTTTTTCCTTGAAAGAAACTGATACATTGCATACTGAAAACGAGTGCAGTATTAATGACTGTATACAGTTATTACAGCTTGAGGATAAATATCATCAGCAGTAGGATATGTTTTCAGAGAAGCAGATGTCGTTAGAGATCCCTTAGTTGTATAGGACATTACATGAAAGAAAAAAGTCTTTTTTAACTGGTTAAGACCTATTATTGAAAATTATAACTTATGAAGGTATCCATGTCCCGTAGGGACACAATGGTCATAACGTTACGTGATGAGCAATGAGATATTTCGTCCTTCCGGGCGATGATTATGTTTGGTTCTATTTCTCTCTATAAATATCCGTTCCCTACGGGACCAAAAAAATTAGTATGATCCATAAAAATGTCCCTACCCTTCATTCAATCAGCAATAATAGGGTGCCAAAAGAAGCAGCTACAACATTCTTTTTTCTAACGTTCCTAAATGAAATCAGATTAGCACCATTCTTAATGGTTAAACATTTCAATAAAGTTCACATCCAATGAAAAA
Source organism: Chitinispirillales bacterium ANBcel5 (assembly GCA_029688955.1). Classification (NCBI taxonomy): domain Bacteria; kingdom Pseudomonadati; phylum Fibrobacterota; class Chitinispirillia; order Chitinispirillales; family Chitinispirillaceae; genus Cellulosispirillum; species Cellulosispirillum alkaliphilum. The sequence continues at coordinate 24,017 of JARUKZ010000002.1, forward strand.
AAGGTGTTATGTGAAATGAGAAAAGTATACCATTTACATTCATTTTAGGAAAATATACAGATGGTATAAACTGCTGATTTCTAAAAACCATTCATATAGATAGCAAAAAAACAAAAAAGGAGATATTGCTATCTCCCTTTCACAAACCACACTTTTAACAAACATTTAGAATCGTGCTGCAAAAATCAACTCAGGCCTGATTCTTGTGCGCTGATCGTCATCAAAATCATTACTGCTTATGTATGTACGTACTCGAGGTCTTATGGAGAGATGACTATTGATATTATGTGTATAGTTAATATCAACATAGTGACGCATAAAAGATACTTCTGTTAATTCATCCTGTGCAATACCAAGACTGTAGGCTGTAACAAGCCTTCCACCGGGTAGTGAGAAACGGGGATGTAGCTGAAAGTAGATTGTGTTGCGGTCAGTCTGATCCTCAACTTCAAGCATTCCGTATCCAAAACCACCACGGAGGTCTACTTTTCCGGTAGGACGGGCACGAAGGTCGAGTCCGAATGCCAAAGCCATGTTGCTCTCACCTGGAATTGCATTGCCTTCTGTGTCTTCCTTATAGATCCCTGTCTCAAGAAATGCGGCTGGAGTGAATGTCATAGTTCCCACACTAATAGGAGCATTGAGCCCGATTCTGTATCCATCGAGTACCTGGTCATCATTATCATGGATTAGTCTCCCGGTATTCCCTTTAGTAGAAGTGTTGAGATTGATCTTAACTGCATCCCCTGCTTTTACCCCTACGTTGATACCTGCCACAGAACCAATCTCATTCCAGGCAACCGATCGATCGAAGTGACTACTCCCCCTGCTTACATGGTAACCTGCGTCGTATGCAGAGTTTGCTGACACAGGGACGATACCTGCTTCGACTCCAAAGATAGTTGTTTCCCATGATAAGTAGGCCTGACTTACAACAAGATTGTGTATATCTGAACCTGAAGCAGGCCCTTCATTATCATCAACTCTTCTGGAAAAACTATTCAACCCAACATTCTCAATCTGAAACCTCAACCCTACCTGATCATTTGCTTTGGCATCGACTCCTAAACTCCACCCATACTGGTGGTGCGTGTCGGATTCTGAAGGTCTATCTGCGCCATCAGAAGTTGTTCCTCTATCAATATTAGCCCTGACCCGGTACTGCGCGGATCCGGAAAACTCCACTTCGGGTTGTGCACTTACGTTTGAAGCTAAAAACATCCCTGCAAGTGCTGCTCCTGTTACCAACCTTAACATAAAACCTCCTTAAAAAGTTATGTATTGATACAACTGAATTTTTGTATCTGTTATCTATCTTACTGCACAAAAAATATACCCTTCGATTATTATTGTTTGATAATTGAACTATTAGTAATCAGTTAGTATTTGCATGCTTTCCTCAAACAGTTTTAGTCTACTACATTTTTTTGTCTTCAGGGCATTATAAATAAGTGTCTCAATAGTATAGAAATTAAAGTAGATGACAATTGTTATTTCTGTGTTAAATTATGATTAGCATTTCTTTTCATTTCTAATACCGGTCTCAGATGTAATACTTTCTTCTCATCCCTTACAACAAATCTAACTTTATCCTTTTGCTAACCGTTTGGTAACAATCTGCTCCTATATTATCATCGTAAAGAGTTTTTATCGATTTTGTATTATAAAAGGAGGTAATAGGGCAGGTACAATTCCCGGTAATACGGAAGATACAGATGTTTTCAATATACCTGTAGGTTGTTTGTGCACACAGGCAAAACAGATTAAATGCTTATGGAGTGAACAACCCCGGTTCCTGAAAACTTACTGAATAACAAACGTTGAATAGTTGGCTAACATAATTCTAACATTTTACATCTAATTTTTATTTCACATTCAAACTCAGAAGGAGTTCTTATGTTCAGAACATTAAAAAAAGTTGTGGTCTTTGCTGGTCTATTTGGGATGACGTATGCAGCATCAGTTACAGCACAGAATAGAGTTCAGCTTATTGGTGCAGGTGCTTCATTTCCAGCTCCCCTTGTAACGGCTATGGCAGACGAATACCGGGATCTGACGAATCGACGCGTTACAATTAATTACCAATCAATCGGATCTGGTGGAGGAATACGCCAGTTTGGTGAACAGACCATCATGTTTGGTATGACTGAGGCATTTCTCAATGATGAAATTATGAAAGATGTCGAGAGCAAAACCGGTGGCCGGGCATTTAATGTTCCAATTACACTTGCAGATGTGGTGGTAACTTACAATGTTCCAGGTGTAAAAACCGGGCTTGTGTTTGATGGAGAGGTTATTTCAGATATCTTCCTTGGAAAGATTACTACATGGAATGACCGCAGAATCCGAGACTTGAACCCTGGTGTTGATCTTCCCCGCCTTCCAATTCAGGTGGTTCACCGCTCTGATGGCTCAGGTACAACAAATCTCTGGACAAGTTACCTATCTAATGTTAATACACAATGGGCAAAAACAATCGGTTTTGCCACAAGTGTTAACTGGCCAACTGGTGTTGGTGGGAACGGTAATGAAGGTGTTGCTGGCGTAGTACAGACTACTCCCGGTGCAATTGGATACAACAGTTTTGCCTATGCTCTGCTTAACGATATTCCCTATGCTTATCTTAAAAACAGTTCCGGCAATGTAATTAACCCTTCCTTTGAGTCTACCTCTGCAGCAGCAGACATTTCTCTTCCCCAGGATGGCCGCATCCTTTTCACCAATACACCGGCTCCAAATGGTTACCCTGCCGCCGGTTTTGCCTGGATGCTTTGTTATGAAAATATGGAAAAGAACAATGCCATCAACACCAAACAGGAAGCAGAAGAGCTCATTAAGTTCATCATTTGGGCTATAACCGATGGTCAGGAGCTATCCGAAGAGCTGGGATATGCACAGTTACCTGCAGCGGCAGTGGAACTTGGCAAAAACATGATCCGTGAGATGAAATGGAACGGTGAGCCGATCGGCAAAAAAATTCTGGATAACTAAGTACTATATATTTTCCATGTCAGTTAATCTTTTACAGGTAGCAAAACATAAAGCAGAGCAGAACTCATTCTTCTGCTCTGTTTACCAAAAGTGCGGAGGAACATTTGCGTAAAGGTAATACTACTATATCGACTTCGGAATTATTGAGAACACCTCCGGGACCGCTCTACAGGTGGCTTGGGGACGGGATTTTTAGCTGGACTGTTTTCATACTGGGTATGGCTGTTATTGTAAGTACAATTCTGATGGCCATAGTTTTGTACCTGGACGGAGCAGAAGCTTTCAGTCGTTTTGGTATTTGGGGGTTTCTTAGAGGCAGAGTCTGGGACCCGGGCTCATCATTTGTCTTTGGTAGTCTCCCGTTTCTGTTTGGAACAGTAATTACCAGTGTAGTTTCTCTACTAATAGCATTTGTTCCCGCGGTAGCAGTGGCTCTCTTTACTGCAGAATACTCTCCACGATGGCTATCTCAGATAATAGAAAATCTTATAAACCTCATTGCGGCTATTCCATCAGTTATCGTGGGGCTGTGGGGTGTTTTTGTTCTTGCCCCATGGTTACGTGGTACCATATATACTCCCGTTTACCTATGGACTCTGGACAATGCACCATCATTGTTGCCGATTTTAGGAAATCCCATTGGATATGGTATGGCTACCGCGACTCTTGTTCTGGCGGTAATGATTATTCCCTACACTACAGCATTAACAGTTGATGCTCTTCGCCTGGTACCCCGCGAACAGCGTGAAGCAGCATACGCCCTTGGAGCTACCAAGTGGGAAGTCATAAAAATGGCCATTATACCCTATGCAAGAGGGGGAATACTTGCCGGTGCCATGCTATCCTTTGGCAGAGCAATTGGTGAAACCATGGCAGTGGCAATGCTTATTGGTAACAGAAACACCCTTCCATTTTCAATTATCGGACCGGCTTCTACCATGCCATCGGTTATTGTAAATGAGTTCAGGGAAGCCGTTGGTAATTTACATCTATCCAGTCTTATGGCGGTAGGGTTTTATCTGTTTTTAGTGTCTCTTGCAGTGAACCTTGTAGCCGCACATATTCAAAGGAAGTTTTCGTTTACCGGAGGTAGAGCAGTATGATTTCATTACAAAGACGGTATATGTATGATAAACTCATGAAACTCTTTTTTGCTGTAAATACAGTACTGGTCCTTATTCCTTTAGTTATTATTATATCGTATGTTGTTGTGCAGGGAATAGGAGCCATAAACCTTGACTTCTTTACTCAGGAGCTTGGATCGCCTTCAAGAGCCATGAGAGGCCAACCAACCGGTTTGGTGCATACCATAATCGGCACATTTGTAATAGATTTTATGGCACTCATTATTGCCATGCCTTTTGGTCTTGGTGCCGGTATCATGTTATCAGAATATCCCGACCATAAGATTAACCCCCTGCTTAGAATTATGACTGACACACTTAACGGTATGCCCGCGGTATTAAAAGGACTTTTAGCATGGGCACTGGTTGTTAAACCCATGGGAGGATTTTCCGGGTTTGCGGGAGGTGTGGCACTTGCATTCGTTATGCTTCCCATTCTTGCAAGATCTACCGAAAGTGCCTTGATGAATATCCCCTGGTCCCTTCGGGAAGCAGGTCTTGCAGTCGGTCTACCCCGGTGGCGGGTTGTAATGTCGGTCATTGTTCCCGCATCAAAAACAGGACTGGTTACAGGACTACTCATTGCTTTTGCACGGGCGGTGGGTGAAGCTGCACCGTTGCTTTTTACCTCTTTTGGAAATAACTATATGCCTAACCGATGGACCGGATGGATATTTGGACCGGTCGATTCTCTTCCGCAAAGATTGTATAGTCTTGCGATAAGTCCTTACAGACAGTGGCATGAGCTTGGATGGGCTGCTGGGATTGTATTGCTTAGTCTGGTAATTCTATCCTTTATAGTTGCCCGGCTGGCTACCATGGAAAAAAAATACAGATAAATTTAAAAATAGTGAATTGAAGGAGACCGATTACTAATGGAAGATAAGGTAACTGTTGAAGAAAAACTGCCGGTGTCAGGCACTGAAGAAAAAGATTTTCAATCACCATCAGAAACTCCTGACAGCGACGATACTGATATCCGTTTAAACACGATTAATCTTTCTGTCTCGTATGGAAAATCTCCAGGGGTTAAGGATGTGACCCTGCCTATACGTAATAAACGGGTAACAGCCCTGATCGGCCCTTCGGGTTGTGGTAAAACCACATTTCTCAGAGCCCTTAACCGGATGCACGATCTCACACCCAACACAGTAATTACCGGAAAGGCTCTTCTGGATGGACAGGATATCTATTCACCTGGAGTTGATCCGGTCATTATCCGCAGGAAAATTGGAATGGTGTTCCAGAAACCAACTCCGTTCCCTTCCATGTCTATTTATGATAATGTAATCGCTGGTTTAAAACTGGTCGGAATAAAGAAAAAATCGATTCTTGATGAAGTCGTAGAAAGATCTCTTAAGCATGCTGCATTGTGGGATGAGGTGAAGGATCGTTTACGTATGCCCGGAGCAGGTCTTTCCGGAGGACAACAGCAGCGCCTTTCAATAGCCCGGGCTCTTGCCGTAGAACCGGAAGTCCTACTTATGGACGAACCCACAAGCTCACTCGATCCCAAATCTACAACCCGTATTGAAGACCTTATCTCAACTCTTAAGGAACATGTTACAATCGTTATCGTAACACACAATATGCAACAGGCCTCCCGTGTATCCGATCAAACAGCGTTCTTTTATCTCGGTGAACTAATAGAGGTTAATGACACCAATATTCTTTTTACCAATCCAGAAAAAATCCAAACTGAAGAGTATATAACCGGACGTTTCGGGTAATATCACACACAAAAAAAAAGGATTTACATATGTCTAATCATTTTTACATCGAAACTGAAAAATTAAAGCAACGTATAATGGGCTTATGCACGCTCGTTGAAGAAAGTGTACGATACTCAGTTAAGTCAGCTCTTAATCTCGACCATTCGCTTGCACATAAAGTTATAGGTTCCGATGAAGAGATCGATATGGAGGAAGTTGAAATTGAGGAAGATTGCCTGAAAATACTGGCTCTTTACCAACCAGTTGCACGTGATTTGCGTTTCGTTATTGCGGTGTTAAAGATTAATAATGATCTGGAACGAATTGCCGATCTGGCAGTTAATATCGCAGAGCGAACCATTGCACTTACTGCACAACCCCCGGAAAACCTTAGAAATGTATGCACTGCTATGAGTGAAAAAGCGGTAATAATGTTAAAGAAAAGTATCGATTCCCTTATTAACTGGGATGGCTTTTTAGCGGTTGATGTTTGTGAATCTGATAATGAGGTTGATACTCTTTACAAGGATTCTTTTGAACTGGTTAAAAATTGTATTCTTGAAGATCCGGCCCGTTTAGATTCACTTTACCTTTACTCCTCTATTTTCAGACACCTTGAAAGAATCGCTGACCAAACAACAAATATCGCAGAAGACGTGATCTACATGACCCAGGGTGGGATAGTAAGGCATACAAACGAACAAGAGAAAAAAGCAACCGTAGCAACGAGTCACAAAGCATAGTGCAAATTATTCTAAAAAGCCCGGGGCCTCTTGCTGCGGGCACCTTAAACTGATTCATAGGAAAAATATCTAAAAAGGTCCTCAAAGAAAACCTCTACTCAAACCAGAGGCATGATCCTTAAGCGAACTCTCTGAGCAAAGCCAACAGGGTAATTTGAGGCGCATACAGCTATCTTTTGAGAAGCTCCCGGAGCAGAGTCGAGGCCCGACCGTCCACACAACGTTCTCAATAACAAATTCGGTTACAAAGACAAAAAGGTGATAGCAAAGCCCCCGAGCCGCAAAAAACCTATAATATCCCCTACATTTTCCAATACACCCATATATATATTTTAAGTATTCGGTTCTCTCGCTCTCATTTAAAAAAACTAATTCTCACGTTAATAGTACTGTTAATCTTTTCCGGACAGCCAATTTTTCGGTCGACTGCATTTATAGGTTTCAATAAAGTGCTGATACTTAAAAAGGAGGAACTGTGGATAATTACTGTGCTGAATGTGGTAAGCCACTCTACATTTGGAATAACTACGGCATTGATGGGAGATGGCTCTGTTTTGAATGCAGTACAAATAAGCAAAAAGATTATACAGAGAAAAAAACAATACTTTGGTTTGACAACCCAAAAGATCTCGAAGAGATAAAAAACCAATGCGCGAAGTGTGGTAAAAAACTGGGCATATTGGATAACTACGGCACCGATACGAGATGGCTCTGTTTCGACTGTAACGATATTGACGAGGTAGAAAGGTATCAGGGAAAAGCAGGACATAAGATTGGAGAAGTGGGCGTTGTATGCACCTCCTGTGGCTTCGAAGGATTTGTCAGACCCCGCTATAGATGGGACGGTTTTGTGAAATTTAATTGCCCCTCCTGTGGAATGCCGGATAAAAACCGGTTGGCAGAGGGGGTTAAAGGGTTCCTCTGGCTTGTGATCTATATAGCCGTAATTCTCATTTTAGTAATCCCACCTCAGATCTTCTATATCATACCTGTGATAGTAATTCTTTTTGCGCTCTTGCCGATTTTAGAAGATAAAAAAATCGGAAAAAAAATGGAAGGGATCAAAACTAAACAGTAACGAATACCCGTAAATAATTTTGCTGTCTGCGTACAGAAGTTAAGGAGGAATGAAATTTTGATTCTTCTTTGGAACGCATACCGATCCATGTTTTTCAATAGTCGCGCAGGGACTACATCTGTATAGCTAAACACACTGTCAAAAAATTCCTTCTCCCTCAGGGATTAATTCTTTTTTATGCGATCCCTAAGGGATTAATCAAAATCACCTCTGCATCGTACGCAGCTTTTTTGTCATGTAAAACACTGTCTACACCAGTGATAAAACAGCGAATTTTCAACGATGGATGCAGTATTACCCCTGAGGGTTGGATGACAAAGTAGTTTGCCGACGGCATCATTCTTACTCTATTTCCAGCAAGGCTTACTCTATTTCCAGCAAGGCTTACTCTATTTCCAGCAAGGCTTACTCTATTTCCAGCAAGGCTTACTCTATTTCCACTAAGGCTTACTCTATTTCCACTAAGGCTTACTCTATTCCCGATAAGGCCTGATTATGATGTATAGCACCCATGTAAGTCGCTTTTTATTGTGTCTTGTAAGGCTTTTCTCGGTTTTATGAAGGCTTTTCTCGGTTTTATGAAGGCTTTTCTCGGTTTTATGAAGGCTTTTCTCGGTTTTGTGAAGGCTTTTCTCGGTTTTATGAAGGCTTTTCTCGGTTTTATGAAGGCTTTTCTCGGTTTTATGAAGGCTTTTCTCGGTTTTATGAAGGCTTTTCTCGGTTTTATGAAGGCTTTTCCTGGTTTCGTGAAGGCTTTTCTGAATTTTATGAAGGCTTTTTTGGGGTTTTCCTCCCGTGATTATAGTCGGAAGGTCCCCCCAAAACGGCTCTGGCCTCCGTAACTACTGCGCAGGAGGCTCAAACATTCGTATCAGCTCTTCAAGCCTTTCTCCTGCTGCGCCAAAATTGCCCTCAGCTGAGAATCGTTTTAACTGATCCAGCAGCTCTCTTGCCCGTTGTATATCAACCTCCTCCTCCTCCGGTAACACAGGAAACTCCGGGAGCGCTTCTATTCTCTCGGTCAGAAGATCGATAGCCTCATCAAACATCTCTGCCCATACTACATTAACCTGATCGGCCACAATTACTCGTCGTACTTCAGGGATCTCCGTTCCCTGTGCCTGAACAAAAAGCGGCTCTACATACATCACATGAAGGGAATCTTCATTAAAAAGCGGAATAACCAGCAGATTACCCCTTATTACATCAGAGCCCCGCTGACTCCATAACGTAATAGCCTGCGACATTTCACTGTTCTGATCAATTCGTGCTTCAATCTGTCGTGGGCCAAAGACCTGCTGCCCTCTGGGGAATGTAAAAACGTTTAGTTTTCCATAATTTGGGATGTCGGAACGCCCGGCCATCCAGGCATTCATAACATTTCTGCCCCTCGGTGTAAACGGCATAATCAAAGCAAATTCCGCGGAATCACTGTCGGGGAATTCCATCATTACATAATAGGGCTTCACCTGCTGAAAGCCTTCCCGATACCGCTCAGTAGCAAACTCCCACATATCTTCCCTCTGATAAAAGGTCTCGGGATCAGTCATATGGTATGCGGTGTACATTTCACTTTGAACCGTGAAAAAATCCACCGGATAGCGAATGTGTCGTTGGAGATCTTCCAGCATTTGGGTAAAATCGCGAAAGAGCTCAGGAAAAACACGTTGGTAGGTAGCCATAATCACATCAGAAGTATCAACTATATAGGGTTTGACAGTTCCATTGAACGCGTCAACAACGATTTTTGCTGAGTTTCTGATGTAATTATTACCATGAAAGTGCCGAAGATTTCCGTAATACTCCTGTGAATAGGGGAACATACTTGAAGTAGTATAGGAGTCAATTATCCACACAATTCTCCCATCCTCGGTGATGACAGGATAAGGATCCCGGTCAAGCATCAGAAACGGCATGAGTGCCTGTGCGCGCTCACGGATATTACGCCTGAACATCACTCTGGAATCTTCGGTAAAATAACCTGAAATGAGCAAACGGTAATCATCAAACCGCAATGCATACAGTAACTTTCTGAAAAAGGAGCCAATGGAAACACCTCCCTCTCCATCATAAAAATAGGTTGTCATCTGATCACCAACCGGATAACTGAATTCCGGTTCTGTTGTGTTTACATAGACGTGATCGTTTTTTAACTCACCGTAATATATTCTTGGCTGATTTATTTGCACTGTTTGTAATTCTGTCTGTGGAGGAATATCTTTTATCAGCAAATTAGGCCTGCCCTGAGACAGGACCTCATTAACCGGAACAAGCACAGCGCCAAAACCATGAGTGTATTTCAGTCGCATGCTCACCCAGTTTCTTGATCTGGGATCGAGGTTATCTTTATCAAGCTCCCTGACAGAAATCATCACCTGAGTATAATCCCCGTCAATATTATAGCGGTCAATATCCACATCATTGAAACTATAGTACAACCGTATTTCCTGCTGCTGCCGGAGATTTTCCAATAAGGCTTCCGGATCCCAGAGACGAACATTATCGATAGTGGCGCGGTTTTTATCCACCATCTCATCGCTAATTTCGCTTCCAACAGAATACTGATCTATCTCAATACGGGTGGTATCAATACTAAAACCCGCTCGTGTCATTGCGATATTATTTTCAAGATACGGTCGCTCAAGGGTAATCTCGTTGGGGCTCACAATGAAGTTCTGAACGAAAAAGGGAACTATCCACAGTAAAACAGCCATCAGTACTGCTATGACTCCCGGCGCTATAAGGCTCTTGGCGGTTAGCCCGTAGGGTGAAAGAAATAGTATCCGTTTTCTGAGATGAGGACTAAACGCGGAAATAAACAGAAGTACAGAAGAGACGAGAAATATAAAAACTATCGCGTAATATCCATAGACAGTAACATTGGCATCTGTATAGCCTATTCCCACTACCGCGGTTACATTGGAATAGAGCAGGTAAAAGACTCTCAGGTAGAAAAACCAGGCAAAAACAGCACATAACAGTGCGGTTAAAATGAGATAATGAGCATTGATGCCTTTAGCTTTTGTATTCAGAAAGGAATTTTTTGGTTGAGAAGACAGTACGGCACTTAAGGTTGTGACTACAACAATCCCCCCCAAGCAAAATAACTGTAAACCACCCAACGAGAAACGAATAGATAGGAAGAGAAAAAATGTAAAAAGAAACTGAACGGCCAAATATGGGATCTTCAACCGGGGAAGTTACCTGATTTATAAACAGAAGAAACTCATTCCACAAGCTTGCGGGCCAAAACCCCAGCAAAAGTGCCACAAATCCAATTATATAGAACCCGTAACCAAACCTTCTTAAACCGAATCTGGAGCAAACGATGGCATAGTTAGAATACAAGAACGCACCGGCAAAAAGTGCACCGGCAAAGTAGAGTAAAAGCCTGGTCCAAATCACAGTAAGAAATCGCTCAGAATAACCGAGCTGTGAAAACCAGAAATATTCGGTTACAAAATCGAGAAGAAAATAGAGTGAAGCCACCACAACAATCCCGGCCAGCAGATACAGGCTCCCTCTTTGAAGTAGCATCTTCTGCTCATCGGTTGAGATATTCTTTTTGAGCGAAGCTTTTATCAGTGGTATTGAAGCGATTACCAGTAGCAACACGCTTAACACATTAAACAACATTGCAGCCTCCTTTGAGATTTTTTCGAAAGAAGCAAACAATATACCTGGTGTAGAAAAAAAAGACAAAAAGAAATCAGTGGGCAGGACTTGAAGACGTGGAAACTGCGGAAAAAGAGACAGCACTGGCTGTGAACAGAGAATGCAACTACATCACCCCTAAATCCCTAAAAAATGACCGGCTGAATTATCCTCTCACCGGAAAACTCCCTGTGGGCCAGAAATGAAAACAATACGCCCGGAACAATTACGAGGGCCAGAAGCACCCAGTCACTTACCACAAACAGTTCCGCTATAACAGTATAGACTGTTATAATGACCCCCAGGATGAAAAGGTTTATAAAGTGAAGTAGTCGGGGGCTGCTTAAGCGAACAGAGAAGTACGCGCTCCCTGCAGCATTAAGGAAGGTGGCCCCGGTGTAGAGTAAAATTTCAAACACTCCAAACTGTACCCTGCCGCCGTATCCCGAAAGCAAAGCACCCCAGAGACTCGCAATAAGAGCACACGCACCACCGATAAGAAGAGTCATAACCATAATAAAGAGCATTTTTCCAAATAGCACCGCTCCCCTGGACAATCCGGAGGTGATAAGTATTTCAAGCGAACCGCTCATGCGCTCAGAAATAAACACCGTGTTGGAGAAATTCGCGGCCACAATAACCGAGAAAAAGACAAGCCAGAACGCTCCGCCCACCATCGAGTCATCCCCGGAAGCAAACAAAAAGCTCCACGCAAGCACCAACACCGAGTAAACAACAAACACCCCTTTGTCACTTCCTGCAAAGGCTTTAAACTCTTTATTAAGTACTGTTTTTAACCCTTTCATGCCTTCTGTCCTTGTTGAGAGGAGCCAAAAATGGTTCTGATTGAATCACTGAAGTCGTTTTTCTCTGGCCGCACCTCTTTTACCGCACACCCCTCATCCACCAGAGCTTTAATAATCTGTGGTACAGTCTGGGAATCTTTTTGCGGCAAAAACTTCCAGTAACCATCGCTGAACTGAACCTCCCTGGCGCCGTATTTTTCGATGATACTACCGATATGATCACTCCCCTGTGCATCAATGACCCATCGCTGGAGCCCGTTGGTATCATCCTGCAGCTCTTCAATTCTGCCCTCTCTGAGTAAACCAACCCTGTCACAGAGATCATCAATGGTTTCCAGCTGATGGGAGCTAATTATCACTGCAGCCCCCCTCTGCCTGGCTTCACGCACCATTGATTTTAGATGTTCGTAGGCGCTGATATCAAGACTTACCGCAGGCTCGTCAAATATACACAGCTCAGGCCATCCCATAAAAGCCCTGCACAGTCCACACTGCACTTTTTGCCCTCTGGAGAGGAATTTAACCTTCTTTTGGGTCTTAAATATTTCGGTATCACCCCAGAATCGCTCGAAATAGTGCTGCGCATCAGCCCAGCTCACCCCCCGGGCAGAAGCAAAAATACGCAGATTGTCTCTGACACTCATATTGCCGAAAAAACCATCATTTTCAAGCACTACCCCCAACTTGGAGTAAAAGTGGGGGCTGTGTTTCCAGGGATCAAAACCAAGTACATCAAGCTCCCCCCCATCCTTTTGCAGTAACCCCAGTAAAAGTCGGATAAAGGTGGTTTTACCAGCCCCGTTAAGGCCCACAAGCCCATACACCGTCCCGCTTTGAAGCTCCAGCGTGACATCACTAATCACCCGTTTTTGGGCAAATCCCCGTGCCAGATTTTCTGTTTTTAGTATATTCATAGTGTAAAAATGCCTTTTTTTCACTCCAAGCTCAATCTTTTCCTGCTCCTAAAGCGAGCTTCAGGGAAAGAAACCGGGTGGCAAGTGGATTATGCGTGACTATTGTTTGCGCTGGGGTGAAATGTATTATTTTCTCAGCGTACTAATTACTATCGATCCAGACGCATTTTTAGTCAGAGAATCCTTAAAGATGAAAATTATAATCGCCAAAACAGCCGGTTTCTGCATGGGAGTTAAACGAGCAGTAGACCTGGCTATAGAGTATTCGGGCCAAAAAAGCAGTGACATCTACTCCCATGGCCCCCTTATCCATAATAAGCAGACCATTGATATGCTGCGCCAGCGTGGTGTAGAGACGATAGATGAATCCACCATCCCTTCGTCTCCCTCCACCGTGATCATCAGAGCACATGGTGTGCCACCCAGTGTAGCAGCAACCTATGGCCAAAAAGGACATCAAATCGTTGATGGTACCTGCCCCAAGGTACGAACTGTGCACAAAGTCATAGAGCGTCACAGAAAACAGGGCTACTCAATTGTGATCACCGGGGATAAGGGGCATGCAGAGGTGATCGGGTTACTTGGTTACGCGGGAGAGGCGGGGTATCTTATAGGAAGTATTGAAGAGGTGGATTCTTTGCCGCCGCTTGAGAAAGTGTGTGTTGTTTCACAAACCACCTTTGATCGTGAGTTGTTTGATACTATAGCCGAAAAGATCCAACAGAAGTATAAAAACGGCCAGGTGATAGTAAAAAAGACGATCTGCTCGGCCACCGATCAGCGCCAGGCAGAAACCCAAAAGCTTGCCCGTGAAGTCGACGCGCTCATTGTCGTTGGTGGTAAAAACAGTGCCAACACCCAGCGTCTGGCGAAAATATCCCGTGACTGCGGCACTCCCACTCAGGCGATCGAAACCGAAGAGGAGCTTGACTGGGACGCACTTTCTCAGTGTAACACCATAGGTGTTACCGCCGGTGCGTCCACGCCCAACTGGATGATTACACGAGTAAGAGATTACCTTCAATTCATGGACCAGACTAAAAAAAAAAGCATCTCTAATGTAAGTCTTCATCTTTTCGATATATTCGCGAATCTAAATATATTTGCTTCAATCGGTGCTGCGGTGGTTTACTACGTATCCTGTACGCTTCAGGGCTACCCTTTTACCTTTAAAGGGGCGGCATTATCTTTTCTCTATTTTCTGTCCATGTATCTGTGGAACAGCCTTGCATCAATTGAATCAACCCAGCATCACGGAATCTCCCGATACAATTTCTACAGTGCCCACAATAAGCTGGTATTTGGCATATCGGCAGCCAGTATCGTAGCGGTACTGTTTTTAAGCGCATCCATAAGTACAATGGTTTTCTATCTGATGTTGTTCGCCACTGTTTTAGGCTTAGCGTATCACCTTACCATTGTCCCCCGTCAGTTACGTTACTTTTTGCGGTACAAAAAGCTAAAAGATATCCCTACATCAAGGGATCTCTTTGTAGCCCTTGCCTGGGCAACGGTTCTTACCTTTTTGCCTCATGTTATCAATGGTGAAATTCAGCTGAGAGCTACTTCTGTGGGTTCCTTTGTATGGATCTTTATACTGGGTTTTTTAAGGGCGCTGATATTTGACCTCAGGGATATTGAAGGTGACAGGATTATGGGACGGGAGACATTGATCACGATCGTAGGTGAAAAACGCGCCCGTAAAGCCATAAACCTTATAATTTGGGCATGTATGGCTCTTCTTCTCATTTCACCCGCGACAATAAGCCTGGAAGCATACAGGCACCTGGGGACCGTGCGGTTTCTGTTTCAGGTACCGGTGCTTTTTTATATCGCGGCATTTTTAAGGTGGAATCCACGCATACGATCAAACCGCTCCGCGCTGTTTAGCTTTCTTGCTGACGGACTTTTCTTTCTGGCTGGAGCGGGAGCGGTAATTGCAACCCTGCTGGTGTAATTGAAAAGAGCGTTGTGTTATGGTAGAAATGAAATAATCAGATTTTACGGAGAAAATATGTCACAACAGACAATAAATTCGATAACGACCAATTTTAAGAACCTGGTTACCAATGATAAAAAGCTCAAAAACGCCTACCTGCTTGTGCATTCTGACAAATACAATATTCACCTCAATGTCGCAGAAGGAAAAACCGGATCTGTTGACGCGACCCCCGGGCAACCAAACTATTTAGCAAGCGTTGGCAAACTGTTCACATCAACAGTGATAAGCGTTCTCTATGAAAAAGGCAAATTAGATTTTGAAGATACTATCAACAATTACCTTGATAGTAGCATCATGGACGGGCTTCATGTATATAAAGGAAAAGACTATTCTAACGAGATCACAATTAAGCACCTGTTGAAGCAGACATCGGGGTTATATGATTGTTTCTATTATATGCTGCGAAAAATCTCAAGTAATCAGGAGATGAAGGTAACTACAAGGGATGCTCTTGAGTGGGGAAAAAAGAATCTCAAACCCAAAGGTAAACCAGGACAAAAACACTTCTATTCCGACACTAACTATTATCTCTTAGGGTTAATCGCGGAAACAGTGCAGGGAGAACCCTTTTATAAGATAGTGCACCGGTTACTGTTCGATCCTTTAAAGATGAAGCATGCCAGCATGCTTGGTTTTTCCAAACCCAAAACCGCCCCCAAAGATCCGATAGCAGATTTTTATATCGGAAACACTAACTTTAAAGAGGTTGAATCCTACGGCCAGATCGATTATGCCGGAGGAAGTGTAACAGCACCTCTTGAAGAGCACCTTTTGTTTTTCAAAGCATTGGTCAATCATGAAATAATCAAAGAAGAAACTCTTAACAGGATGCTAAATGATGACGTCCCTATGGGGTTTCCGTTTGTGGGAATAAACTATGGATACGGCACCTGGAAATTCAAAACCGTTCCTTTATTGCTTTCTTCAAAATATAACTGCTGGGGCTGCGCTGGTATAACCGGCGCGTTTATGTTCTATCATCACAGAACAGATTCTTATATCATCGGTACATTCAATGATTCATCGTACCAGAGAAAAGCTATGAGTTTTATGATTTATGATGTGATAAAGCAATTACTGAAATGTGAATAGTAAGCAGGTGTAAGGTTCTCCAAAGCCTCTCTCAGCCGCACTATTGTTCAGAAAAGAACGATGCTGGGTATACCACCAACTCCATAAACAGTCGCTCTTTATGCCACACCGATCAACTCTTATCTGAAATTTTACAGGCACTCTTGTTGCTTGTATCAAAGGCCTAAAAAACGGAAACACTTCAGGAGCGCAGCCATGTCCCAAGAAGTCTTTATTGTCCTCGAAACCATTGTGATGCTTTTTCTTGTAATTCTTTCGGGGCTCTTCCTTCGCAAAGGTAAAGTACTCGATAAAAACTCCACTACCCGGCTTAGTAAGTTTGTGGTGGATGTGGCGTTTCCGGCACTGGTGTTCACCTCCATGCTTGAGAGTATAGATCCTCAAATTTTGGCTCAAAGCTGGTATTTTCCCCTGGCGGGGATTGCCATACTCATCCTGAGTATGATAGTTGCCTACATTTTAACCCCCCTTTTTAAAATCGATACTTACCCCCAGCGCGGTTCAGCCGCTTTTTCCATGGGAACACCCAACTGGCTTTTTATTCCGCTTCCTGTAGCGGCAGCGCTCTACGGAGCACGGGGAGAAACAATCGTGCTTCTGGTCAATGCAGGTGCACTGGTTGCGTTTTGGAGCGTTGGAGTATGGATGGTACGTGGGTACAAGCCCGATTTAGCCATGCTTCGCTCAATAGTGCTCAACCCCGGGTTAGCGGCCACTGTTTTGGGGATCGTAGTGGCTCTTGTGTTTCCCGGAGCAGAGGTACTTCTTGATCCAGATGTCACAGACCTCACCGTTTTCACCGGTATTTTGAGTGTAGTTGTCCAGGCTATAGAGTTTTTAGGGGATGTTACAGTCCCTCTTTCCATGGTGGTAACCGGAGCGCTTCTTGGAGGTGCAGGCACAAAAAATCTTTTTGGCCGCGGGATCATAGTCATTTCAATTTTTAGACTATTACTTTTTCCGGCAGTCCTGATCGGGCTTTTCTATGGAGCCTCTGTGTTTGGCTTGCATTTTGACAGGGCAGTAAGTATGACTTTGATTATAATTTCAGCGATGCCGATTGCCGTAACCTGCTCTGTTGTAGCAGAAAAGTATGAAGGGGATGAAGCTCTGGTGTCCAAAGGGATATTTATCACTACCCTCATGAGTGTTCTCACCGTTCCGCTTGTAGTGTTACTGGTGCAGTTTCTTGGGCTTTAAATTGCTTTTTTTCCACCTCTTTTTGGGGTATTTTTGATTTCGAATCTATCAGTATCTATTTTGATTTATGCGGTTGAACAAATGGTGCCGCTATTATATAATGGTAGTAGAATTTTTCTATTGAAGCTGAACCCCGGGGTTTGGCGCAATAAAACTTTGATATAAACTGAGGACCTGATACACTCATGCCTTTTCCTTCCTTAAAAAACGTTTATGAGAGATTTTATCTTTTGGGTTTAATTTTGTTGAGCTGTTCCAATGTTGTTTCCGAAGATATAGAGGAGATTAAGGATCCCGAAGACTTTATCCCCTACCATATATCTATAGACAGGTTTATGGTTAAACAGAACGAAACCAAACAAGACCCCGACTTTGGGAACTACAGTGGTTGGATCAAACTTTATAACCACGAAGATGATGCTGTGGATATTGGGGGTTGGATAGTATCGGGCCAACCGTTTAAGAGCGAAGCCAATGGATGGGATACACTTCCCAAAGGCACACTAATCTCGCCAAAGAGTCACCTGCGTATTTGGACTAATGGAGAAGGCGTGGTCAGAAACAGTATTCACACCTCTTTTACCCTAAGTGAAGAGGGTGGGCAAATAGGGCTCTACGGTCCCCGGTGGGCCGATACCCCCGTTATGGATACTATTTCCTATAGCAGTGAAGATGTTGCGGCGGATATTGCCTTTGGAAGATTCATTTTTGGAGATGAGAACAGGGAGCCTCAGGACTTTATCCCTCACCGGGTCACTATCAATGAGTTTATGGTTAAGCAAAGCCAAACGCTCAAAGATCCTGATTTCGGTGACTACAGCGGATGGATTGAGCTTTATAACCATGATGATGGTGCGGTAGATATCAGTGGCTGGATAGTATCGGGGCAACCACTTGGGAGCGAATCCAATCAATGGGGTGTACTTCCCAGAGGAACAGTGATCGCGCCGGAAGGATACCTGCTTATCTGGGCCGATGGAATAAACATGGTCAAAGAAGGCATTCACACTTCCCTTACCCTAAGTGAAGAGGGTGGGCAAATAGGGCTCTATGGTCCCCAGTGGGCACACACTCCTGTTATGGATACGATTTCCTACAGTAGTGAAGATGTTGTGGCTGATATTTCTATTGGAAGATTTAGCTTTAGAGCTGATCATCGGGATTTTATACTTCCCATGAATAACCCCACCCCGGGAGAGCCTAATCGGCTCAGAAGACTGGAACTGCTCGGGTCCCATGAACTCGCTATTGAAGATCCATCGGGGCTGGATGTT
The DNA here is from genome assembly GCA_029688955.1 of Chitinispirillales bacterium ANBcel5. Lineage (NCBI taxonomy): Bacteria > Pseudomonadati > Fibrobacterota > Chitinispirillia > Chitinispirillales > Chitinispirillaceae > Cellulosispirillum > Cellulosispirillum alkaliphilum. The sequence goes on from JARUKZ010000002.1 coordinate 42,607, forward strand.
GATCACACCGGCAACTATTTCTGGACTGTAAGCGATATGCCGGGGGGCAGTATATACAAAATCGATAGAGAAGGCTCAATTGTCTTAGAGCTTCAGGTTGATGGTCATGATATGGAAGGTATCAGCCAACACCCGCACAACCGTAACCTTTACGTTGCTGAAGAGCGGCTGAGAACGATAGTGGTTTATGATACCCTCGGTACTGAGATAGAACGTTTTAAAGTGGATGTGGAGTTTCAAAGGTTAAATGATGGGTTGGAGGGTATCACCATAAACCCATTCACCGGGAATGTATTTGTGGTGAATAAAAGATTACCAAGGGCACTTATCGAGCTTGATTTATCCAGGGAAGAGGAGTCAAGGGAACGTCTCTATGCTCCCATGAATTTAGGTGCACACAAAGATTCTGCCGGCCTAAGTCTGGCAGGACTTTTCTTTGACAGCGATAAAGAGGTGTTATGGATGATTAGTGATGAAGCACGGGCGGTGTTTGTACTTGATCTCACCGGACGTCCTCTGGCTGTTTTTGATGCTTTCAAGCGAGATTTAGAGGCTATAGCACTACTAAGAGAGGATGAAAAAATCTATTTAGTAAGTGACAGGCTACATACTTTATTTGCCTTTCGTTTGCCCTCCCCGCTCAAAATGCTTTCTCCGCGAAGTAGCGTTGATTGATAGCGCCTCCCGAAGAGAGAAACCATAGCTTCCACGATGCCCGGGGGTCCCAGACAATTCAGAAAGATCCGGGCCTTTTTTCCGGGCTGGTATGAGCAATATACCTCTTCAAGCTCTTTTTCTACCATTTATCCAACCAGTGTAACTCTCCGACTGCAGCGCAGAAAACTCCTCCCCCCGAAAACCGACACAGGGGGTTCTCTTTGATTACAACACCCCCTGTTTTACCTGAAACATGCCCTGTTTTACCTGAAACATGCCCTGTTTTACCTGAAACATGCCCTGTTTTACCTGAAACATGCCCTGTTTTACCTGGAACATACCCTGTGCAGCTTGGAACATACCCTGTGCAGCTTGGAACATACCCTGTGCAGCTTGGAACATGCCCCGTGCAGCTTGGAACATGCCCCGTGCAGCTTGGAACATGCCCCGTGCAGCTTGGAACATGCCCCGTGCAGCTTGGAACATGCCCCGTGCAGCCTGGAACATGCCCCGTGCAGCTTGGAACATGCCCCGTGCAGCCTGGAACATAGCACAATACGTAGCACATTGCATCTGTTCCAGGTGTTTTGGGGTATGTTCCAAGATGTTTTACCCATGTTCCAAGCGTTTTGGGGCATGTTCCAAGATTTTTTACCCATGTTCCAAGATTTTTTACCCATGTTCCAAGATTTTTTACCCATGTTCCAAGATTTTTTACCCATGTTCCAAGATTTTTTACCCATGTTCCAAGATTTTTTACCCATGTTCCAAAATGTTTTACCCGTGTTCCAAACGTTTTGGGGCATGTTCCAAATATTTTATCCATGTTTCAGGCATTTTCGGTCATGTTTCAGGCTGCTTTACCCGTGTTCCAGGCATTATGTATCGTGCACTAAACGTTTTTCCCTCTTGCAAGCGGGGTTTTTATAGTGTTCAATGGTATTACCTATTTTCAACACTACCTATACTGTCTTCAACACGACCAGCGATCGATAGGTATAACTGTCGTTGACCACTATACGGATGGCCGAAAGCGGTGCTTCCAGCTGAGGATTATATTTGCGGAAAAGATGAACAAAGAAAACAACATTGTAAATTCCATCCACACAAGACTTTTGACCCTCCCTTTACCCCCCCTCTCCCTTTCAGCGCCTCAGCGGTACGGTATTTGCTTAATGTAAGGCAAAGACTCAGCATCCTATCCGTGGATTAAAAAGGCCTTAAACCTAATTTTTCCCTTACAACAGACCCTATCACTGGTCTTCTCTCTCATTTCTGAGTCCCATTGTTCTCACTGTTAATAATTTTCGTACACAAACATAAGAATTGTTTCCCTCTCAATTTCGCTTTAAAACAAATAAGGAGGAGTTAATGAACGTTCCTGCAGCACTCAGAATCATGCGCATCTATCCCAATGCTTCTAACACTACCAAAAGCCCCAAATTCTGTGCAGAATCGGAAATCATAATACAAAATATGGGAGCAGATAAAACAGTATCCATATGGGGGCAAAGACATGGTTCTGTCTGGGAAGATTGTTTTGGTAAGTGGGCCGAATCATTACCTGAAAACAAAGAAAAATGGATCACTTCATGTGATAAGCCTTTTAGCCAGTTTGTTATAAAGTATGATGTAAATGGAATGGAGTATTGGGATAACAATGACTCCAATAATTATATGGTATCGCAGCATTCAGAGCAGTTAAATGTTATCACCGGGCAGCAGTTTCCAGTTGTGATGGGAGAAGCGAATTTTAAAGACTCAAAGCTAAAAATTTTTGCAGCTATTCAAAATAGAGGCAAACAGAAAAGCGTGGGCCTGCTCTATACCACCGATCAGTGGAAACACCATCATACAATCAAAGGCAAACATAGCTGGACTATGGACAGTGGCATTGAAGTGTGGTTATTTGAGCAAGAGCTGGATGCACCGGGGGTTGAATTTGCCCTTTTTTGCAAAGTAGGAGAAGAGGAGTTTTGGGATAATAACTTTGGGCGCAACTATACTGTTTCACACCTGAAAACAGATTCATCTCAGCCCAAACCGGAAAACAGTACTGAAAGCCTGTGGGACAAAAAACCGACTGTTAAAACAGCGCAGAAAAGTTCTCCTAAGCCAACAAAGAGTAAAAGAAGCAGAAAACCTAAAACAAATGAATTGCAACCAGCAAACTAACTGGAGCAAATACAAAAGGGGGTTGATGTACGGTTGACTATCTCAAGATAAAACAGAGAGAAACGATCAAAAAATCAACCCCATCCTAAAAAACGCTTTTATCCTTATAACCCAAGAAGAGTTCTGCATTTATTTACAATTTCTTTTCCAATATCTTTAGAAACGACTTCATCAGCCCCGACCTCTTTTGCTTTCTGTTCATATCTGGAAAGTTCATGCCCTGTAACGATAATAATTTTTATAGCAGCATTATGTTGATGAACCTTACGGGTCAGATCAAGCCCACTTATTCCAGGTAGAGAGATATCGATAATCATCAGATCTGGCGTAATCTTTTGGATAAGTTGCAGCGCACTCTCTCCTGAATCCACCGTCTCAACTGTTATGTTTTGGTGTTTTCTGAAGAGCCTTTTGTAAAGAAGCTGCATATCTTCGTTATCTTCTACCACAAGAATTGTTTTCATACTTACTCCACACTTAGTTGTTGAAACTGAGGGTCAAACGGCAATGTCATTTTTATTTTGGTTCCTTCACCGGGAGTTGAGTAGATGGTAAGATTTCCACCAAAAAATCTCAGCCGCTCTTCAATACTGAAAAGTCCCATATGGGTTTTTTCACCGGCAACCAGTCTCTGCTTTTTTATATCGAACCCCTGTCCCTTGTCTTCTACCTGTATAATGATATGGTTGTGATCACGTATAACCTCCAGGAATGCCTCATCGGTACCAGCATGTTTGATAATATTGGTTAACAGTTCTCGCACAAGCTGAACCAGCAATACACGCTCCTCCAGTCTAATATTACTAATATCCTCAACTATATTTACATCCACCTTTAACTTATACTGCTTTTCAATGTGATGCACCAGCCAGTTCAGTGCAGCACCAAGCCCCTCACTTGCTAAAACCGGTGGATTAAATTCTATTGCAAGGCTTTTAGTGACTTCTAAAGCCTTGGAAATTAGTTCTCTAAGCTCATTAGTATCTTCTGCTATCTCATCAGCAGTACCATCTGAAACAGAATCTTCCAGCAACCCAAATCGGGCCTTTATTGAAAAAAGTATCTGCTGAAGATCCTCATGCAGTATGGTAGAAAGATCCTGGCGTTGTTTCTGCTCTGCAAGAGTGAGTGCCTTTGCCAAATCACGAACCTGATCAGTTCGTCGGGAGACCTGTTTTTCCAGTGAATCAGTTAAATTTTGAAGTTTCCCTTTACTTTGTTCAAGTTCAAGCTTCTGGCTTTCCAGCTCCCCGGTGCGAAGTTTTACCTTCTGCTCAAGTGAAGCATTGAGCTCTAATAATTTTTGTTTTGCCTCAATACGTTCAGTAAGATCACTTACAATTATGCAAATATCATCTCTATCGACAATATGCAGCGGTGCACTTGAAAGATATGCCGGAAGAATGGAATTATCCCGCCTGAACAAATCAAAATCGCGATGAATGTCACCGGTTTCGATAGATTTTCTTATAAACTGCTCAATAGTTGGTACCTGTTCTTCAGGCACCAGCTCCTGAACCATTTTTCCGACCAAAGCAGAGCAGGGTATATCAAGCATGTCACAGAACCGGGTATTGGCGTAGAGAATTACCCCTTGGGAGTCTATGGTGAAGGCACCTTCGTTCATTTTTTCAACCATAGTTCTGTAAGCGGTTTCGGCCCCCTGAATTGTAAACACTGAAATTCCACTTGCGGTCTGAACCACTATAGCATCAGCTGCACCACTGCGTATAGCCTCAAGATTTGACTCAGCCAAAGCCAATTGTTCTTCAAGATCTTTAATGCGTATTTTTTCTGTATTGTTCTCATTCTTACGTTTATTCATAAGTGTAATCATGGTCCCATAAAAGAAGCCTTTTACTCAACAATCTCTATATCCAGACCGGCCAGTAGCTTTTCTTCTTTGGTCATATCCCCAACAATCTTTCTTACCGGAAGCGGCAACTTTTTTATAAGCATAGGTGCAGCAAATACCTGATCACTACGTGCTGCGTTAGGTTGTTTATACAGATCAATAATTTCAAGCTCATAACGTCCATGAAGATGTTCTTCACAGAGTTTTCTAACCTGATCAATTGCTTCAAGAGAGCGGGGGGTAATGCCTGTTACAAACAATCGCAGTACAAATTTAGAATGATGGTCCCCCTTTTTTATGGCCTCCTCAAATTCCTCTGTTGTACTTTTTTTCTTTTTTGCCATCTTATTACTTTTCCTTTATATCAAGTCCCACTAAAACACGATCGAAATTTGAAAGATCGCCTATAATTTTTTTTACCGGTGCGGGTAGATTGCGAACAAGAGTAGGAATTGCCACGATTTGATCCCCCTTTGCAAGCTGTGGGTTTTTAAGCAAATCTATAACTTCAATATCGTACTCTCCCTTTAAATGCTCATCACATATTTTTTTTAAATTTTGAAAGGCAGCCAAAGATTTTGTCGTCTGACCAGCAACATAGAGTCTTAGCCACCACTGTTTTTTTTCTCCAGTATTTTCGTTTTCAGCGTTGCTGCTATCTAACTCTCTATCTTCAAGGTTATCTGTCATCTTTTAATCCTCTGAATTTGAAGTATAGATATCTGCTTATGTATTATATATCAGCCCGTCTTTTGGAGGCGATATTCTTTCTCTCCATTGAAAGTATCTTTTCCCTTTGTTTCATTTCTTCGATTTCCTTAATGAGCAGCTCTTTTTCTGTTTCTGCTTCAGCTTTTAACAGCTTGATCTGATTTTGCAGCATCTGGTCTTTTCTCTCTATTTTCTTTTGCAAACTCTCTATCTTTTGTTTTCTCTTAAGATTTTCCGCATTTTCTTTTGCTTCCTGGCTTACTCTTGCGGAACCGGTAAGAACACCATCACGACCTGTATATACATCGATAATATCTATCCCCTTTGGGGTTATTAAAAATTCCCTGATTTGATTTGAATGGTTTATACCTCTTGCTTTAAGGACATAAATCCCTCTGTTTCTTTCTCCGTTTAATTCAATGGTTTTAAGGAGTATCCAGGTATCCATAAGTGATGAAACACCAGCTTCCGTTGCTTCGTGTTGTTTACCTCCATGTATAAGATCTGTGAACATAGCGGTAATATTGAGTCCTTTTATGTAATCGATCAGCCGAACCAGCATAGATTTTACTTCATTTAAGGAACCAACAGAAATGAGGTTTGATATGGGATCCACGATTACCATATCTGGTTTATGCTCATTGATCGCCTTATGCATAGAAGCCAAATGGAGCTCGAGTCCCCACACTGTAGGTCTCGCTGATTCTATTTTAAGATTGCCCTTTTTTATATATTTTTGCAAATCGATATCCAAGAGTTTCATATTTCGTATTATTTGAGATGGCGATTCCTCAAAGGCAAAATACAAAACATTTTTCCCACTTTCACACCCAGATTCGGCAAAAGAAGCAGCAAGCGTTGACTTTCCTGTACCCGATGTTCCTGATACCAAAATACTGGAACCATAAAAGAAGCCCTGCCCCCCAAGCATAGTATCAAGCCGCTGTACTCCCGAAGAGATTTTTTGAGTGGAGACCTGATGCTCCAACTGCAGTGAGGTCACGGGTAAAACAGAGATCCCCTCCTCATCAATTAAAAATGGGTATTCATCGGTACCGTGAGCAGATCCGCGATATTTTACCACCCTCATACGTCGTGTAGCAATGCGTTCATCTACCGTATGATCAAGCAATATGACACAATCTGCGACATACTCCTCCAGCCCGTGACGGGTAATAGTGTCGGTTCCCCGCTCACCGGTAATAACAGCAGTAACGCCTTTTTCCTTTAGCCAGTAAAAAAGACGACGCAGCTCAGCCCGTAAGACAGCTTCATTGGTCAAACCGGAAAAGAGGGCTTCGATGGTATCGAGTACCACCCGCTTTGCTTTCACCTGTTCGATTCCATAGGCTAAACGCACAAACAAGCCATCGAGACTATACTCTCCGGTCTCCTCAATTTCACTTCGCTCCACAAAGACGTAATCTATAGATAACTTATCTTTATCCATCAGGTCCTGAAGATCGAACCCCAGGGAAGCAAAATTTCTAACGAGATCTTCTGTTCTCTCCTCAAAGCTCATTAACATACCTGGTTCATTAAATTCCATTGCCCCCCTTGCCAGAAATTCCATTCCAAAGAGCGTTTTCCCGCTCCCCGCTTTCCCTGCTACAAGGCATGGTCTTCCCTGGGGTAATCCGCCTCTGGTAATCTCATCAAAACCAGTTATACCAGTAGGGGTTTTTTGGAGTTTCTTAGGCTCTCTTTTAGGGGGAGTTTTTCTGTCGGTTTTTCCTTTGCTCATCTGGTGTTCCCTGTTCATATATGCACCATTGCCTATCATTAATCATCATAGTTCAGCATCAAAAATCGCACCAGATTCTAAAAAACAGTAGCGATCAAGAGCAGAAAGCTCAAAGAAAGGAATGAGTGTGTAACTAAATGTAGTAGCTTATGCCATTACAGCAGTAGCAGTGCCAGCAAATAGTGGATGGGAGCCTTGGTGTAAGTCATTACAAAATGTGGAGTGTACTATAACCGGATAGTAAAATAGAAAGTCGCGCCTCTGTTTTCCTCACTTTGGGCCCAAACGTCTCCATTGTGTCTGTTTATTACTCTTTTCACAATTGCTAAGCCTATACCTGTTCCAGGAAACTCACTTCCAGAGTGAAGTCTTCCAAAAGGGGCAAAGAGTTTTTCGGCATAGTTCATATCGAAACCAGCACCATTATCCCGTACAAAGTATATATGCTGTCTATCTTTGCAGATACAACCAAACTCAATTAGTGGTTGCTCAACCTTAGCGGTGTATTTCCATGCATTTCTGAGAAGATTAGATAGCGCAAGCCGAATGAGATTGGGATCACCCGTTGTTTGAAGATTTTCCTCAATGTTTACAGAAACATCTCTGTTTGGCTCCATTCGTTTTAAATCCTCAATTACAGATCGGGCTAACTCAGAAAGGTTTAATGGTATACTGTCCATCTCCTGATTGCTAACTCTTGACAGGCTCAACATATCATCGATTAAGCTATTCATTTTCTTTGTACCGTTTATGATATGATCAAGATACTCCTTTGCGGTTTTATCAAGTTTATCAGCATAATCTTCCAGAAGAAGTTCGCTGAAGCCTGAAACCGCGCGAAGGGGTGATCTGAGATCGTGAGAAACGGAGTAGCTAAAGGATTTTAATTCCTCATTGGCATAGGCAAGATCTTTTGCGTGCTTTTTTAATTTCAGCTCCATCTTTTTTCTCTCTCTTATATCAAGTCCTATACCGATACGTCTGCCATCTTCAATAGTTACAGTAGCCCAGCTGGTTTGTATTAAATCACCACTTTTAGTACATAATTTTAAATCAGTAAAGTTTGGCTCGGAAGAATCCATAGATTCTAACATTTTTTCCCTGTAGTGGGGATCAGGAAAAAGCTTTTCCAAAAAATCTTGACTCTGAGAATCCTGATCAGTCCAACCCGTTACTTTAATGATAAATTTGTTGATTATATAAGTTCCTGTATCAGGATCATAAATACTAAGCATCACCGGTATAGAATCAAATATTGTCTGCAAAAGGGAACTTTGGTTTTCTAGTTTAGTATTAAGGTGTTGAAGATCCCGTTTAGCTTTTATTAAATCCTGATTGGCTCTATCAAGTTCCTGGTTTTTCTGAATCGCGTTTTCATAGGTGGATAAGAGAAGATTAATTGTTTGCATGCGACCAGCAGAAACAGTATACTTTTGACCAGCGTAATTAATTTCTATCTCTTCCGGTTCTTCCATTGTCCCCTTGTAATCGAATATACTCTCAATTCTTGAGACAAGGTAAGCATCACTATAGGGTTTAGTAATAAAATTATCAGCGCCAGATTTCAATCCGTTAATCACGTCCTGAGGATCGGTGAGTGCTGTTACCAGAATAACCGGAACTTTTGAGTAGGAGGTTGAGGCCTTTATTTTTTGGGTAAGTTCATAGCCGTTCATATCCGGCATCATTATATCACTGACAATTAAATCGATAGGTTCTGACTGAAGTTTCAACAGAGCGTCTTTACCATTTTTGGCGGCAAGTACCTCATGACCTCTTTTTTTGAGTACATGGCGCAACCGCTCTCTCTGCGTTGCACTATCTTCAACTATAAGAATCGTTTTGCCAGTAGTAGTATTCATCCCTGCCCAATTCTCCTTTTATTTTATTCCAGGCCACTTATTATCTTTTTTGCAAAAACTGACTAACTCAGGCAATTTTAGCGCGATTTGCAAAGGGTCGTAGTAATAAAGAGCCGCATTCAGTTTAGCAGCCGCGCCCGGCATCCCATAAACTACTGAAGTATCTTTATCCTGCACGATAGTGATACCACCTATTTCCCTGATTTTTAACATCTCTTCGGCTCCATCCTTCCCCATACCTGTAAGCAGAATGGCAATCAGACTTTTACCATATATTTTACGCGCTGATCTAAACAGATAGGAAACGGAAGGTTTAAGATTATTTTCCGGAGGTTCATCAACCAAAACAATACGACCAAGCTTATCTATACCCATCTGATAGTTATCAGGTGCCAAATAGGCATGTCCCTTTTTTATCTGTTCTCTATTTACAGCAATGGAAACTTCAATGCCCGTTGTTCTATTTAGCCACTCCTGTAATCCCTGAACGAATCCTTCAGTTATATGCTGTACAATCAATATGCTGGCGTTAAAATTTGAAGGTAAATTCCTTAGTATAGTCTGTAAAACAGGCGGACCTCCGGTCGAAGCACCAATAACGACAACAGGTTCACAATAATTTATAGTAACAGGGCGCATATCTCTATTGCGAGTTATTTTTTTTCGTCTGGTAATGACTTTTACTTCAGACATCAGCCTGAGGGTATCTGTGAGCTTCTTTTCCTCGCGCTTTTTTTCTTCACTATTAGGTGAAGGCCTTGAAACCAATGCCACAGCGCCTTCTTCAAGTGCTTTAAATGTAAGTTCTTTAAGATATCCAACATCCATCGCACTCATCACCACAATTGGTAACGGTAAGGAATGCATTAATATTCGTATAACTTCGATGCTGTTACCCTTGGGCATTTCTATATCAAGAAGTAAAACATCTGGCTTTAAATTCTTTACCCGTTTCTCAATTTCCTTTCCCTCAGTTACAATACCGCAAACGGTAAGATCTGATTCTTTATTAATCAGTTCGCTGATTGAAAAAGCGAATTCTTTATTTCCTTCAGCTATAAGCACACGTATCATTTTCTATACTAAGTCCTTTATAGTATCAACTAAATTAGTCTTTTCAAACCTGCTTTTTACAATATAAGCATTTGCGCCGGCTTCTATTCCATGTTCAATATCCTCTCTTGATTCCAGTGCAGATATCAAAACTACGGGCATTCGCTTCAGGTTAGCATCCTGTCTTATTTTTCGGGTAAGCTCAAAGCCGTTCATTCGTGGCATCTCAATATCTGATACTACAATATCTACTTTTTCGGTTTTAAGCACAGTATAGGCTTCAGTACCATCTATAGCGGTTTTAACCCTGAAGTCTGAACTTTCAAGTATACTTTTTAGTAAAGAACGAGCGGTAATCGAATCTTCAACAACCAGTACCGTTTTTATTTCACTACTAGATGGTTGCGTTTGTTTTGTTTCATCAATTTGTGTAGCTTTTTTTTGAAATTTATCTGAAGTAAAAATATCCCCAACATTTAAAATAGGGGTTACTTTTCCGCTTCCGGAAATCGTTGCTCCTGCTATCATGCGAACCCTAAACAGTTGGGGGCCAAGATCACGTACAACTATCTCTTTTGCATCCAAAACAGCATCAATTTTTAGAGCTATATGGCGACCAGCAAAATTTAATATCACTGCTGTTGAACTACTTTTTTTTTCATTTGCTTTTTGATAATTTAAATCCAGTATCTCACTTAAATTCATAACAGAAACAAATGTACTCTCAAATTCATATACTGGCGCATCATCTACTTTTTTTATTTCCCCTTCCCCGTACCTAACAACTCTTTTAACATACGCTGAGGGTATGTAATACTCATACCCCCCTGCTTCAATCAATATGCATCGAAGTGTTGAAACCGAAGTGGGAAGAATTATTCTAAAAACAGTCCCCTTTTTCAGGGTACTTTCAACCCACACCTGCCCCGAAAGTTTTTCAACAGATTCTCTTACAATGGCAAGCCCCAAACCTCTGCCTGAGAGATCGGATATTCCTTCTCTTGTGGAGATACCGCTTTTGAAAATCATATCCAGTACTTCCCGATCAGTTAGTTTTTCTGCCTGCTCTTTAGTAACTAAATTTTGTTTTATAATCTCCTTTCTTACCGGCTCAATTTCGATCCCTCTTCCATCGTCTTTTATGCTTATTTCAAACTTAGCACTATCTATCCGGGATAGAAATATTGATAGTTTTGCAACCGGATTTTTTCCTTCTGCGACACGATCCTTTGGAGTTTCTATACCATGATCAACAGCATTTCTTATAAGGTGTAGAAAAGGTGTCTGTAGTTCCTGAAGCATTCTTCTATCAAGTTCGATTGATTCACCAGTAACTTCAATGGTTACCTCTTTATTCTGCTGACGGGAAAGATCTCTCACAATTCTGTAAAATGATTCCGTAAGCTCAGAAAAAGGCTCAACCCCTGCTTTTTTTACATTCCATAAATGTTGGTTTATGGCAGAACTAAAAGCGTATGTATTTTGACGCAAACGATCTTTTAAAAGATCAAGCTTTCTAATAACCTCTCTTATTTTTAATCGGTCTAAACTATCGTCCTTATCAGTATAAAAACTTTCACAATCAAAAAGCAAAGATTGAAGCTCATCCTCAAAATCTAAAACATCTTTAAACGTTTCATCATATGCATTTTTAAGTGGAATAAATTCCTCTGCCTCAATGAGAAATGTTTCCAATTGTTCGGCAGGTAGTTTAATCATTCCACCAAGAAAGTTTTTTCCATATTGTTTTAACAGATCTTTTTTATAATTGAGTGATAGATCGTATGCCCCCTTACCGGCAACGTTCTTTTTCCTACCTTTAGTTTGGCTTACTTTAGCTTCTATACTTTCTAGTTCTTCAATTAGCTGTACAAAATCTTTATCCCTGTTTTCACCCTCAAGAGAAGCTCTGATTAAATCAAGTGCTCTGTGAAGAATATCAAATACGTTCTTATCGGGCACTAATTCACCCTGTTTCCAGGCTAATAGTATACTTTCCAAATACCTGCATGTTGTTTCTATAAAGTGATATTCAACCGTTCTGGCTGCACCCTTAAAAGTATGGGCCTGACGAGATAATTTTTCAAGAAGCTCTGACCTTTGTTCCTCTGCCATCCTCTCCAGTTCAATAAACCCTACGCTGAGAACAGAAATATGCTCCCTGGCTTCCTCTTTAAATATCTCTATAAGTTTTCTGTTTAGCTCTTCTTCATTAGACTGCATAACGCTTTACTTTTTTTCCCGAATCATTTTTATTAAAGGACCTCTATAACATCATTAAGCCGTTCCCCCAAATCCTGAAGATTTCTCATAGCACTCTCAAGCTTCTTTAGACTGGAGACGCTCTGGTGAGTAGCTTCATTTATACTGGTCATGGCATCGGCCATCTGATCCATTCCCGCAAGCTGCTGGCCGCTTGATGCGGCAATCTGTGTTGAAGCTTGCGCGGCTTCAGTTATATTTGAAGAAAGTACCTCAATAGTTTCCCCAGCCTGTTTGGATTGCATAACACCCTGCTCAACTTTTTTTGATGCCTGCTCAGTCGTCAAAACAGTTGCGTTGGTTGCTTTTTGAATGTCACTTAAAATCTCCCGTATTCGTAAGGTAGCTTGTTTAGAGCGCTCCGCAAGATTGCGTATCTCTTCAGCTACGACAGAAAACCCTCTACCGTGCTCACCAGCCCGCGCCGCCTCTATTGAAGCATTTACAGAGAGAACATTGGTAGCATCCGCGAGATCGTTTACAGTATCGGTTATCTGTCCCACCATCTGACTCTGTTCACTAAGCTTTATAATGCCCTGAGCCACCTGGTTCATCTCCTGCTGTATATCACTCATAGCACTGATAGTCTTCTCTATCACCTGTTTCCCGTTTGTGGAAACGTGATAGACGTTCTGCGCACTTTCAGAAACATATTTGGCCTTGTCATTTGATATTCTTGCAGTCTGGCGGGTTTCTTCAACTGTTGATGTCACCTGATTAACGGCTGTACTTGTCTGCACAGAATTGGATGTAAGCTGTGAAGTTGTAGCAACAATCTCATTTGACGATACCGAAAGCTCCTGCGCGGATTTAACCACCTTTTTAACCGATGTGCTTACTATTCTGTAAGTACTAATTATTGTTACTATTGCCAAAACCAATACTATTACTATTATTGCAACCATTAAAACTACTGCACTAAATACATCCTCCTCTGCATTTTCAATCTGCTGAAGAAAATGATTCTCCTGGAACTCCAAAAACTCAGAAACATCACGATCGATCTCTTGTGCCAAAGCTTCCACCTCCGGCTTAAGCAGTTCAATTATCTGTACCTCGCCCCCACGCACCGCGTTTATCATCTGCTGCCTGAGTTGATTTAAACTTTCAATATTTTCACTTAACCTTACAAGTATAGCCCTGCCAAAGTCAGTTAAAGGTAGATTCATTACCTCAGTTACTATAGTACGTATCTCAGAGTAAAGTTCCTGAGATTCAAGCTGTAATTCATTCAACTGCTCTGTAGGTTCCATACCTTCTATGGTTTCGATCTGTTCGATCCATTCGGAAATGTAATCGTCTCCCTGAGTTAGGGCCTGGTATGGTCTGAAATCTCCTTCAAAGACATTAACTAGTGTTTGTCTTACATTGTTTACATTAAGAACAAAAACTAACGAAACGATCAACAGCCCTACTATTATTACAACATATGATACTAATAACCTTGCTCTTAATGAGAGCTTCATAGAAGTTCCCTCCCAATAGTTTATGCATATTAAAAAGTAATTTTCCGGGTAGTTCTTTTAGTTTAGAAATGTCTTGTTTTATAATTTGTGATTCGTTGCCTTATTCTATAAATTATCTTTTCCCAACTATCATTCTTTTATCCGAAAGCATTCGCTTAGCATCCAATAAAACGACTTGATCTTTTGTAATAGCTTTCATATAACTCTCTTCACTTTTTTTAAAACCTTCTGGGACAGAGCACACATCATTATACTTTATTTTTTCGAAGCCCAAAACAGAATCTGCAATAACCCCAAATTTCATAGTTTCTGATTTAAGAATGATAACACTTCCTTCCTGTATATTTGATTTTCCAGTAAGCCCCAGCAACTCTCTTATACTAACAAGAGATATAATTTTTCCTCTTACACTAATAATTCCCAGGATAAAAGATGGTGTAAAGGGAAGCGGCGCATAGTTTTCGATATGAATTATACCTTCGACGTACATAGCTTCAAAGGCATAGGCCTTTGATAGTAGTCTGAAACTTACAATTTCACAGTCTTTATCTTTACCTGTTTTTGGAGTTTTACGTGCCAACTCTTCCGCACGTGCTTTTAAAATAGCCTGTTCTTTTTGATGCTCGTTTTCTGAATATTTCATCTACCACTTCTTTCACTTTCGATCATCTCTATAAGCTCAAGTAATCTTCCGGCAGGAAGTCCGTCAGATTCGGGAACGATTGTATCATAAGGCAATTTCTTCAGTAACCGTAGCGCATTTTTGAAATAAATTGATGCTTCATTTATTGACTTTTTTCTGATTACATTAGCCATGGTAAAATGAGCGATAATAAATTTAGGATCTAAAAAAATCGCTCTTCTCAGAGCTTCCAGCGCCTGCTCTTCTTTGCTTAACTCAAGAAGTATAGTAGATTGCAGATAATAATTTTGAGCTCCAAGCTTGTCGGTTTCAAGCAACCGATTACACCACTTTAGGGCTTCAGAGAAGATTCCGCTGTCGGCATAAGCTTTCGTAAGAAGATAGAGCACCTGAGTGCTCTGCTCACACCTCAGGAGCTCATTTATTGCTCCCCTTAAATCTCCACGCATATAGAGGATTTCAGCATAATTATAGCTACCCCTCTTTACCTCTGGTTTCTTTGGAATGTCTGATTTTTTTTCTTTTAACATTTCGACGACTGTTGTTTCAGTTTTTTCATTCTTACCGTCATGAGTTTCAGACAATACCGGTAATGGTGATTTACCGACGGAAGTTGATTCTGATCTTTGTTTATTCTGTTTTGTATATAGTGTGACACCCCGTATGTTATGAGCGCTAAATAGAGAGAAACGGCGAGTTGAAGCCTCTGCAGGACTTACAACCAAATAACCCTTATCGGTAAGACACCTGTTTAATTTTTCTGTCACATGGGCTCTGACATCCTCCGCAAAATACATCAGTACATTTCGGCACATGATCAAATCGATCGCATTGGTTCCATTTAGTATTGAAGGATAGGTGTCCTCAGCCAGATTTAAATAAGAAAAGGTAACCATTTCCCTGATTTTAGGAATGACTTCAAAATTTTCTTCGTCAATTTTATTAAAAAAAGTTTGCTTTATCCATGGAGCTAACCCCCGAAAAGACCACCTTGTGTATCTACCTTTTATAGCTTTACCCAAAGACAGGGTATTTATATCTGTTCCAAGAATATGGATATTCCACAAATCAATATCTGAAATAAGAGTGGTAAGGAGCATAGCTAAAGAATATGGTTCCTCGCCTGTGCTGCAGCCAGCACTCCAGATACGAATCTTTTTATCTGAAGATTTTCTTTTTTGAACCAGTGGTGATAAAACATGATCTCTGAGTGTATCCATGGTCTTTTTATCACGAAAAAAATAGGTCTCACCAACCGTAAGATGACTGGCAAGAACTTCAACCTGTTTTCTGCTAAGAGGTCTGGCTACAAGCGCAGCCACACAATCTCTGCAGTTACTATATCCCAACTCCTGGCACGCACCTCTAAACTTTTTTTCAAAAATCCCTGCTGAATCGGTGGGTACATCAAGCCCCAGGTGGATACGAACGATCTGACGTATAAGCGATATTTGGTTTTGATCTAACTCATTACATTCCATCTTCACACCCGTTTTCAGCATAGTCAGAAAGAGCCTTTTGAATCCCCTCTCTTTCATTTGAAGATAAAAATGAATCGAGATCGTGAATTAAAATCATTTCTTTACCTAATTTTACCACACCCTCAATATACTCAAATCTCCCCGGAAGCTTTTCTCCCAAAACGATCTGCTCTTCTGTATACCGTGCCACCGATCCAATTTGATCGACCAGAAGCGCCACAGTCTGTCCCCTCGTTTTTGCAATGATAAACAGATCTGAAGCACTTACTTTCTTTGCACTTAAGCCAAACCGTGCCCTGATATTAAGCACAGGAACAATCGAACCAGCTATATTGATTATACCAAGAACAACTGGAGGGGATTTGGGTAATGCAGTGATGTATGCTGCCCGAATCACCCGAACAACACATTCCAGCCGCAAAGCATATGTCTGATCCTTTAACATAAAAGAAAGCAATGTCTCAGCCATAAAAATCTCTCTAACGTATCCACACCCCGAGTTTAAGCATTTAACTACAGATTGGGCATTTTCAGCTCATCTCACAAAAGCAATCACTATGCCATAAGGCATACTGTACTTGAAAGCTAATAAGATAATTAAACCGGAAAATAAAATCCAGTACACATGAGTGTTAGAATAAGAGGTGTGAAATAGTATGCAACCGTTTAGAAAGGCTATTCACAGTTTTTTTACAAAAAAGACTTGCCAAACATCAGGTGTAAGCCCATGATTATTAACAAAACACCGCAAACCCGTGTTACAAAAAAATATACCCTCTCAGTTTTAAAAAGTTTGTGCGGTATAACTGCACTTAAAACCCCAAGCGGTATAACGGGTGAAAAAAGAGTACCGGCTCCAAAGGCTGTTCCGTATAACAGACCATCTAACCAGCTTTGAGAAGTGAAAGCAATATACCCAACCACCCCCATTAGAGGAAGACAAGGCATAACCCCTGCCATAAAGCCCATTACCACAGGCACCGCAATCCCCTTGTCGATCTTTTTTTTTCTTAAATTTCGACACACGTTGTGCCCTGTTGTTTTCCCGGCAACAATGAGTAGTCCTATAGAAGCAACAAAAAAGCCCCCGGGGACATATAGATAAACATCCGGAAAAGAGAACAAAACTGATACAGCACTACCTGCGATACCGGCAACTACTCCCAGTAAAAGGTGGCCTGCAAATCTTGAAAAGCAAAAAGCCACTGAAGTAACAGCTCCCTGTTTCCAGCCCCGTTTTGTTGAGGCGATATAGGAAAGTATCACAGGAGAACAAAAAGCGACACAGGGACCGTATGACATGGTTAGCCCCAGAAGAAAAAACTCTCCCCACGAGCCCATTTTAACTATGCTCCATTCTACTGAAATCAAATATTACTCTCACAGTTTCTCCTGTTTGGGGGAATAAGTCGCTGTTTATGTAGTACCCGGAATCTCCCGATTCTCTTTGAAACTGCTTTCTCAGCACTCTCGTTTCAGTATTAAGCATGGGACATCCTGAGCAATCAACATCGGGAGGCGTTTTGAATGCAATTTCATCAAAATAGGGAGAACCCCAAAATATTAAATCCCTGTATCGTACATCATTATGATCTTCCAACGACTTTAATGGGTTATACTTTTTCCCCTCGTGTTCGATATAAATTTTTGGATCCAAGAATTTATACTCCTGTTTGCCGTGCCATAAATCATCCCACATTTGCCAGTTAAGAAGAGCTAATCCCTTCTGCAAACTTTTCAAATCGGTGTTAAGTATAATGGCACACTCCTCTTTTAGCCAATTGTATCCATGTGCGTAAAAAAGAAACTGCACCCACCCGGTGTTCTTGGTAACACGTGCCTCTACCTCAATAATCTGCCTTTGCTTATCTACAAGCAGATTGTTAAAATTGTACACCCTTTCACTTCTGGCGGCCATTTCTCCTGGATTATTTTCATTGTTTTTTATTCTGTGGTATTTGTTTATACGCACCACAGCTAACGATGCCAAAATTAGAATTCCGGTAGTTATGAGTATAGTGGCATTTTTCACCTTTCTACCGCCTTAAAAAGAGTTAATGTTAAAACGCTTGCAAGCTTAAGCCCGAAGATAAGAAAGGATGTACCAACAAGTCCAATAACAGGAATAAGTGCAACTCCGGCAAGCATCCCCCCTATCCAACCACCCAAAAGATCACTTCCGTAAATCAATCCGGCTGTGCGCCCTGTAGAGAAGTATTTTTTTTGCTCAAACAATCTGTTTGCCAGAGAAAATTGCATCCCTACCAATACGCCGGTAGTAATTGACATGAACAAAAACAAAAGTCTTGACTCAACACTACTGAAAAGAAAGAGAATTACAAACAGTGAAAAACCGGCCATAGCCAATTCAGTTTTACATAATAGATTAAAAGAACCCTTTGTATATTTAACTATAGCATAACTGCCTATCATAGTGCCAGCCATAAAAAAGGATACTAAAATCCCTATCCACTGATAAACATAGCCAAAATAGATCTGAAATCCAAATATTATAATCAGATCAAACACCATCCCCGAAAATCCTGTCGAGGAGATGGAAAAACAGATTGGCAGTTTTAAGTTCCTACCCCAAAGGAAGGATAACACTATTACAAACAAGGTTACTATAATGAGAGCTATGAGGCAATTTTTAAGTGTGATATTGTATAAAAATTCCAAAACCGGAACGAACTTTTCTGATAGCATTGAGTTGGTGTAGACGAGATTATAAAAAACCGCTTTAGGGTTACGGTCACTGTTGGAAGCAACTGAAACGGTACTCATTTCATTATTAAACCAATTAGTTCTATGGGCCTGAAATTTATATTCTATATAGAACGGGTTTAAGAGATGAGTGTCTATATTTCTCCTTTCGAGCCGCTTTGAAAGATCTGAGCCTGTTACATGTACCATTTTTTCTGACTGTGAAGCAATGACCATATTATATCCACTACCGGGAAGGACAAAAATATAGTTAAACTCCTCTTTAACTGCACCAATAACAGTAGCATTCAGTTTCTTTAACTCTTGAGACATGTAGTTTCCACTTCCAGGGAGAGCAAAGCTGACTATTGCATCGTTATTGAGGATTCTCTTTAGGCTATTAAAAAACTCCTTAGTAAAAAAACGGTTGATTTGTAGTGTTGATGGCTGATCAAACCCCAAAATGATGACATCGTAATTGGAAGATGTTTGTTCAACAAATGCTCTGCCGTCCTTTCTTATAATATTTACTTCATTGGCAGAAAATTCTTTTTCGGTTAGTTCTGTGGGGTATTTTTTCAAAACCTCGATAGTTAAAGGGTCAAGTTCAGTGTAATCAATAGTGGTAACACCATGTTTAAGCACCTCATTTATATACCCCCCCACACCAGAACTAATCATAAGAACACTTTGGGGCGAATCATGAAAAAGCATCGGGAAGTGAGATCTTTCTTCCACTGTAACAAGATCAGGCGAAGGTAAATTTATTATTGGTAACCCATCTGAATAAAAAGTTAACTGGTCGTGTAATCGGGTTACTGAAATATTGGAGTACCTGGAACTTCTATTGTAAATAAGTTCCTGGGATTCAAAGCGATTACTTAATGATCTGTAGTCCAGTTCATCCCAGAATGGTTTGGCAAAAAAGATAGCCACCAAAAGTGACAGTATCAAACAGTAACAACACTTTGCGATTTTGCTCTCGGGCATCAAAAATAATTTTATAATTCCTACGGATACGACACTATTGATTATACCGGTAAAAATAGCGGTATGAAAATTTCCCATTAAAGGGATAAATATTAAGGTCAATCCCAGGCCAGCAAAAATTGCCCCAATGGTCTCATAGATGTATACTTCGGTAATATTATGGGATGACGTTTTGTTACTAGAAATCCTATCAAATATTTTACAGCTAAAAGTAAAAAGTGCTCCATGAGTCAAGCTTACCGGCAACAAAATAAGCATAGAAGAAATAAAAAGTTCAACTATTCCAAGTGCCTGGCCAGAAGAAACCGAAAAAAAAGAGTGTATAGACCTGGTCTGTAAAACTGCTACAGGAAAACTAACTGAAAAAATCAACGTCAGTGCAACAAACACCCCCGTGACATAAACATTTCTGTCACTTTGTCTGCCAAGTATGTAGGCTCCCAGAAATTCCAGAAGAAGCCAATTTGCGAAAAACACCCCCGCAGAAAGTTCATTTCCCTGAAAAGTAACCAGAAATTCACGTAAAAGAATTATCTGAGCAACAATACCCGATGCACCCATCACTACGGTGGCCACAACAAGCATTGCTTTACTACTACTGCCAAATTCCTGGAATTTTGTAGCCACAGTAACCGCACTTACCCTCTTTTATCTTATTTTCAAGGACTGAAAAATGAACTCTGTGAATTATCTTTTCATCACAACCGGGGCAGTAGGTTGAGTTATAGCTATGGCCGGGAACATTACCTACTGTGATAAAATGCATTCCAACTTCCTCTGCAATCGAATGTGCCTTTTCAAGCGTTTTAATTGGAGTTGATGGTAAGTGTTTCATTTTGTATGAAGGATGAAATCTTGAGAAATGAACAGGCACATAAGGTCCTAAATTGTTTTTTATCCATTCACACATCTCCCTTATCTCATTTATATCATCATTTACCGTAGGTATCACAAGATTAACAATTTCAACCCACACCCCTGCTTGATGAATAATTTTTAGCGCTTCAAGGACAGGTGCAAGTTCTGCATTGGCATTATCATAGGCTTTTTGGGAAAATCCTTTTAAATCAATGGTTACAGCATCAGTGTACTGAAGAAGCTTTCTTAGTGGTTCGGGGTTAATTGCCCCATTTGAATGCCATATGATTTTTAGACCATTTTCTTTAGCAAGTTTTGCAACATCATAAACATATTCATAAACAGATATAGGATCATTATAGGTGAAAGAGATGGTAGGTATACCCTGCTCTAAAGCAAATCTTACGATAGCCTCAGGAGGAAGGTTATAATAGTTGAGATCTTCAATGGATCTTTGAGATAAATGCCAGTTTTGACAATGATTACAACTAAAGTTACATCCTGCAGTACCGATACACAGTATTTGAGTTCCTGGCATCATGTGATACATAGGTTCCTTTTCGACTGGATCTATCTGCACAGCCGAAGGGCGTCCATGTACAATGTTATACAGAGTCCCGCCTTTGTTTTCTTTGTTTTTGCAATACCCCCGTTCACCTTGAGGTATTACACAATTTCTAAAACATATATTACATTCAACTAAACCATCGCCAAGATTTTGATAAAACATTGCTTCTCTGTGATAGGAAGGTCCTTGAGAAGGAGTTGCAGAGGTAAGGTGTGATTCGGAATTATGTTCTGCCATAACAGGCAATGTATAACGACTAAACAAAACTATTGAGACGACAGCAGTTGCCATTATCACTAACGAGGAGATAGTTATTACCAATCTGGATCTGCTAATCATTGTTTACCCCGCTCGGAAATTTTCTGTATACTAACAAAAATAATATACTTTCTACACCTTTTAGCAAACGCTTTAATTTTTCAAACAAATAATCCCCTCATTAATGAACATTTTGAGCTTAGTAGATATAACAGTAGATGGTAGTATTGCTGACTTCAGATGTTTAAACTTTTAAATCCTAATTAACGAATTCTTAGCCAAATTTCCTGTAGAAAGATTGGAGCCCCCTCTCTTGCCACCCTACATTTTTCTCATATTCTTTGGCACATTGCAGTAGCCAGTCACCAATTTTCTGTTTTTTATTGTTTAATTTACGACTAAAACGGGTAACACCCATCCGAATGGGAGCTAGTACAGCAGGTTTAATACTTTTTATACGGGGTCAGATCCAGGAAGAAGAGTGATCGCAAAAAAAAAGCGACTTTCAGTATGAAAGCCGCTAGTATTCAAATTATGGGGTGACTGAGGGGACTCGAACCCCCAACAACTGGAACCACAATCCAGTGCTCTAACCATTGAACTACAGCCACCATGAGAATATTTAAAATAGCTCTTTGCCAAGATTTAGGCAACTACTTTTGTAGAATAAATTCACCCCAGGTACCAGGCACCTGTTTTTGAGCTGATTGTGGTAATGATACGCTAAGGTTTTGATTACTGTCATACTCAAAAACAGCAAACCCCAGCACACGTTCTTCAAAAGGTATTAGTCCCAATTCATCCCAGGGAATACTTACGAAAACCATCTCTTCGTTAGATATCTGCTCAATATTTTCTCCCCATACCCTTTTCTGGTACTGTAAACCTTCTTCGTCATCGTATGAGCGCCTGTAGTGAGTACCCAGCACAGAATCGGTCTCGGTACTGTAGCTAATGAACCTGTCAGCCCATGCAAGAAATGCGTACTTTCCACATTTGGGGTCAAAACCAAGCTTTAACTCCTTGCCGCTTACTTCTGATTTATGTATCATCAAAAATAGTGCATTGGTATTCCAGGCAAGCGAAACACCAGCATCGTTTTTTTCTAAAAGGGTACTGTCTTTTGCAAACGATACAACATCATTTAATTTAGAGTCATCATCCACGCGAAGAGCTTTGTTAATTCTCTTACTCTCTAACAAGTTAAGATCAGCAATCCCAACGGGCCCTAATCTGTCATTTTTTTCCGTACCAGGCACATTCCATTCAATACTGAGCCACTGATCACCCCCCAGTTGAGCTCTGCCCAACATACCAATCAGAAACTCTCCAGAGTAATCATCCATCGTTACAGTATTTGACATCAGTTGACTGGCTCTGCCAGGAGAATGATGTTTCACAGAAAAAGTTATCTGATTTTGCGGTAATTGCGCTGTATCAGCCTGCAATCTTACCATTAAAGAATCATTTCTTAGCGTCATCCACGGTAGAGGTGAATTAATTAAAACATCCGAAGCTGAGACATAAACAGCCAATCCGGATATCAAAACTCCTACATAACTAAAAAGCCGCTTCACTTTACTCTCCCTTCCAGAAAATGTATCATAATTTCTGCCTCAACTCTTATAATTCATAAGAAAGCATTAAAAGAGTCATTCTGCAGAATTAAAAATATACCTTCTGGCAAAATGCCCACAAAAGTTATAGAGGTGTTTTAGAGCAATAATTTAATTTTAATTACGATTTTACTCTAAATCTTTTCCGTTACTCTTTATTATATCCCTGTAATAATGGGCAGAATCCTTAAGAGTTCGCTTACCTGTTGAAAAATCCACATGTACTAAACCGAAGCGATGCTTGTACCCCCATTGCCATTCGAAATTATCCAATAGGCTCCAGTAAAAATACCCGGTGTAAGGAATACCAGCTTTAATGGCCTTTTTCATAGAAGAAAGATACACTGCGATAAACTCTTCTCTCTGTGGATCGTGTACCTTGCCGTCCCTGGAGATAATATCACTCATACTTGTGCCGTTTTCAGTTATGACGATCGGTAGCTTGTACCTTTGGTAAAAGAATTCACCAGCCCAGTACAAAAGATCCGGAACAACAGCCCAGTCATAGGTGCTCATGTTGTATCCGGGCTTATGAGGTACGATCTGTGGCTTACCCGATTCATCTGCCTGCACATTTATGGAAGTGTAAATGTTAGCTCCAAAAAAGTCGAGTTTTTGAGATATCAACTCCATATCGCCTGGTTTTATATCGGGAGCAGCATTACCGTACATCTCCAGTGCCTCAGAGGGATATCTCCCCAAATATACAGGATCCATCCACCATGCACTATTCCATACAGAGTCGGGTTCAACAGAAAAGGTGGCCTTTTTTGCAGCCTCAACATCCTCTTTTTTATTGCTCTGAGGACATCTAATCAATCCACATGGCGCAAAACCAATTGATGAAGAAGTTTTAGCACGATCACGAATAACCGAAACAGCCCTACCGTGTGCAAGTAATACATTGTGGCCGGCCTGAAGCGCTTCAGACATGCTGAGTTGTAAACCCGGAGCGTTTTTTCCATTTAAATGACCATTTCCTATTATTACCTGGGGCTCATTGATGGTCATCCAGTTTTGCACTCTATCGGAAAGCCTGTCAACAACAACTGTAACAAATTCAGAAAACCAGTGGGACGAATCCGGATTTTGCCAACCACCTCTAATTTGCAGCTCTTGGGGTAGATTCCAGTGATAAAGAGTCACCCATGGTGTAATCTCTTTCTCAAGAAGCTTATCAATCAAACGATCGTAAAACTCAAGCCCCTTTTGGTTCACTCTGCCTTTGCCTTCAGGCAAAATTCTTGGCCAACTCACTTCCAATCTGTAAGCACCAAGACCAATGGAACGCATCAACTCTACATCTTCACAATACCTATGATAATGATCACACGCTACATCTCCATTGTGCTGATTCCAAATAGTATTGTCTCTTTTGCAAAAGACATCCCAAATTCCCAGTCCCTTTCCATCTGCATATGCTGCACCTTCAATTTGATATGAAGCAGTAGCAGCCCCCCAGATGAAATCACTTGGAAAAGACATATCTGAAAACCCTTTCTATTTCTATATTTAATACTGTAATTATATTTGAATATATAAAAAAAAAGGACTGTCTCATTGAGACAAGCCCTCTTTACAAAATTTATAATCAGTTCGGAATTAAGCTTTGCCGGCGCTTCCGAGAACATTTTCGTTCTTGTCTATCATCATTTTTATCAACTCTTCGCGTGCAGGTCCAAGGTATTTTCTTGGATCGAACTCTTCAGGTTTATCGGCAAATGTTTTTCTAACCATTGCAGTCATAACAAGACGACCATCGGAGTCGATATTAATCTTACAAACAGAAGACTTTGCAGCGCGTCTGAGCTG
This sequence comes from Chitinispirillales bacterium ANBcel5, assembly GCA_029688955.1. Classification (NCBI taxonomy): domain Bacteria; kingdom Pseudomonadati; phylum Fibrobacterota; class Chitinispirillia; order Chitinispirillales; family Chitinispirillaceae; genus Cellulosispirillum; species Cellulosispirillum alkaliphilum. The sequence goes on from JARUKZ010000002.1 coordinate 67,321, forward strand.
TTCTGAAGGAATACCAACAGCGGCTTTAAGATCACCACCATTGTTATTAATAATATCAACATATACAGGTAGTACAGAGCTGGCACCGTGAAGAACGATTGGAAAACCAGGAACAAGTTTTTCGATTTCTTCGAGGATATCAAATCTTAATGGTGGAGGGACAAGTACACCCTCTTCATTTTTTGTACACTGTTCAGGTGTAAACTTATAAGCACCATGAGAAGTTCCGATTGAGATAGCAAGTGAATCAACTCCGGTCTTTTTTACAAAATCCTCGACCTGTTCAGGCTTTGTATAAACAGATTCTGCAGCAACCACATCATCTTCAATTCCTGCAAGCACACCCAGCTCACCTTCAACAGTAACATCGTACTTATGTGCATACTCCACTACTTTTGCTGTAAGCTCTACATTTTTTTCGTAAGGATGGTGTGAACCGTCAATCATTACCGATGAAAATCCGCTTTCAATGCATGATACACAAAGTTCATAGGTATCACCATGATCAAGGTGAAGTGCCACAGGCATATTGTGTCCTGCGTCCCGTGCCATCTGAACAGCTCCCTGAGCCATATAGCGCAAAAGTGTCTGGTTTGCGTATTTTCTTGCACCGCTTGAGACCTGCATGATTACGGGTGAATTTGACTTACCACAGGCAGTAACGATAGACTGTATCTGCTCCATGTTGTTAAAATTATATGCTGGAATAGCATACCCACCCTCAAAAGCCTTACTGAACATCTCTTTTGTATTAACAAAACCTAAATCTTTGTAGCTTACAGACATACAAAATCCTTTCACTATGGAATGCTAGACTATCAGTACATTACTGATTTTCTTTTTCAGCAGCTTGTTGGTTAATTTCACTGCTTGTTTCCGATTTTGCCTTCTCTTCACTTGCTGCTGAAGGTTTTTGAACCGGAGAAGCTTTGGCTTTTCCTTTTTTCTTCCCTTTCCTTACCGGATCGGGATTGCCTCTGCCTACAAGTTCAATAATCGACATTGGTGCATTATCACCTCTTCGATCACCCAATTTAATGATTCTTGTATATCCACCATCTCTTTCTTTGTAGGAAGGTGCAATATCATCGAAGAGTTTTTTCAGAAGAGTTTTATCATGTATACTTCTGGATGCCAATCTTATACCATGAAGATCACCTTTTTTTCCATAAGTAATAAGACGCTCTACAACTCTTCTGACTTCTTTAGCCTTTGTCTGGGTTGTTGTCACTCTTTCTTTTTCAAGAAGTGACATAGCCAGATTAGAGAGCATCGCTTTACGATGACTGGCTGTTCTGTTAAGTTTCCTTCCGGATACTAAGTGGCGCATTTCTCTAACCTTTTCCTTAGTTGCCTTATATTTTGATTGTTACTTACTAATTTCAGGCAGATTCTTGTTCCTGCCCCATTACTTTGTCAACATCCATACCGAATGTTAATCCTAAATTGCCCAGTACATGATTAAGCTCAATAAGAGATTTTCTTCCAAAGTTCTTATATTTAAGCATGTCTGATTCCTGGTTTCTAACCAAATCAGCAAGGGTGTGAATATTTGCAGCTCTGAGACAATTGTTTGATCTTACAGAAAGCTCCAGTTCATCAACCCTCATTTTGAGCAGTTGTCTTAGTTTTTCAGTCTTCTCGTCACGAACAGTTTCTTCTACGGGTTCAAATTCACCTTCAATGTTAATAAATAATTCAAGGTGATCATAAAGAAGTTTAGAAGCATAGCCAAGTGCATCTTCCACATTTAAGCTTCCGTCTGTCCAAACATCAAAGGTGATTTTATCAAGATCAGTACGTTGTCCAACTCTTGTATTTTCAACAATGTAGTTAACCTTAGTTACCGGTGAAAATAAAGAATCAATGGCAATAGTACCGACAGGATCATCTTCTCTTTTGTTCATCTCTGCAGGTACATACCCTCTACCATCCGAAACACGCATTTCAATCATAAGTTTTGCATCAGAGTTGATAGTAGCGATATGCAAATCAGGATTTAACACTTCCACATCTGGATTTTTCTCAATATCCGATGCTTTCACCTCTCCCTCACCGCTCACCTCAAGCTTAAGAACAGCATCCTGATCAGCTACTAACTTCAATCTAAGCTTTTTAAGGTTCAAAATGATATCGCTAACATCCTCAACTACTCCATCGAGTGTTGAGTATTCGTGTGCAGCACCCTCGACCCTAACAGATATCACTGCAGCACCCTGTAGTGAAGAAAGCAGTATTCTTCTCAGAGCATTTCCTAAAGTATGTCCCCACCCTCTTTCAAGTGGCTCTACAATAATTTTACCGAAATTTGGTATGTTTTCCGGATTCTCTATCTGGACGCCCTTGGGCATCAACAAGCTTTTCCATTTCATCTTGTTTCACGTCTCCCTTTTATCTGGAGTACAATTCAACAACAAGTTGCTCCTCAACATTTACCGGTATAGAGGCGCGATCCGGCACGCGTACTACTTGACCTGTTAACTTCACTTTATCTATACTGAGCCAATCCGGTATATCCCGTAGCCCTTTTAAAGAGCTATGTATAAGCTCTAAATTATTACTTTTTTCTTTAACCTGAATAGTGTCGCCTTCTTTTACACGATATGAAGGGACGTTTACTTTTTTACCATTTATGAGTAAATGGTTATGAAGTACTAATTGACGTGCACTGCTACGTGATGGAGCAAGCCCCAATCTGTAAACAATGTTATCTAACCTCAATTCAAGAAGTTGAAGTAGATTCTCACCGGTCACACCAGGACGGTTTGATGCAGCCTTAAAGTACAGCCTGAACTGGTTCTCCAGCACACCATAAATCCTTCTGATTTTCTGCTTTTCACGCAACTGATTGTTATACTCTGTTGCTGCACGTCTACGTTTTGAAACACGCATACCAGGAGGAAACGGCCTGCGTTCTATTGCACACTTCTCAGTCTTGCAACGCTCCCCCTTAAGCATCAATTTCGTTCCTTCCCTGCGGCATTGCCTACACCGTGGGCCTCGATATACTGCCATGTTTCTATCTCCTCTATTCTAATCTATTTATTATCAAAAGAGCCTGGGACTACTGCAACACGTTTAAACCCTACGCTTTTTAGGCGGACGACAGCCATTATGCGGTACAGCAGTAAAATCTTTTATCGCTACTATCTTTAGTCCAGCAGCCGCCAAGGACCTGATAGCACCTTCTCTTCCATTACCCGCACCGCGAAGATGAACTTCAAGTTTACGTACCCCAGCATCATAAGCAAGTTTTCCAACCACTTCAGCAGCAATACCTGCTGCAAATGGAGTGCTTTTACGTGAGCCTTTAAATCCCGACTTACCGGGTGTATTCCACGCTATTACATTTCCCCGGGCGTCTGTTATATTGATAATGGTATTGTTAAATGTAGATCGAATGTGAGCAACACCTTCCGCGGTTGCTTTCTTTTTGATCTTCTTGGCTGCATGTGCTGCAGAATCTTTATTCATCTCCAGTTTACCTCTTCTTTAAATCAATTAATAATAGTTCTACTTGGTAGGAGCCTTCTTTTTACCTGCAATTGTACGGCGTGGTCCCTTGCGGGTTCGACTGTTGGTACGAGTGCGCTGACCACGGGCAGGTAATCCCCTGCGGTGACGTAAACCACGATAACATCCAATATCCATAAGCCGCTTGATATTCATACGGGTATTGGCACGAAGATTACCCTCAGTTTGATATTCATCATCAATAATTCGTCTAATTACATCAAGTTGTTCATCAGTCAGATCTTTAATCTTTGTATTAGGCTCAATTGAAGCCTTCTGAAGAATTTCAACTGCTGATGTACGTCCGATACCCAATACATACGTAAGAGCTATTTCGCCTCTTTTGTCGTTAGGAATGTCGACCCCTGCTACACGAGCCATCTTAAGTCCCCTTCTTTATTTTCTTCTTTTTTCAGTTTTTTCCAAAAATTCGTTCATCAGCCCTGACGCTGCTTGTGCTTTGGCGATTTTGAGCAAATAACCCTGACTACCCCTCTGCGACGAATAACTTTGCATCCGTTACATATCTTTTTTACTGAAGCCCGTACTTTCAATTTATCTCTCCTTGCACACTTTTTTATTTATAACGGTACACTATACGTCCACGTGTCAGATCATAAGGTGAAAGCTCAACTAACACCTTATCCCCTGGAAGTATCCGGATATAGTTCATGCGCATCTTGCCGGAAATGTGGGCAAGTATCTCATGCTTCCCTTCAAGCTGTACCTTGAAAGTTGCATTTGGTAGTGTTTCCGTTACTGTACCTTCAACCTGAATTGAATCGTTTTTTGCCATAGTTTTTCTCTTTGGAGATTAGTATCTCCTGCCACGTAAGCGGCCCTTTTTCATAAATCCTTCGTAGTTTCGACTCTGTAAGTGCGATTCCAGTTGCTGCAGTGTATCCAGTGCAACACCCACAACAATTAGTACACTTGTACCACCAAAGTAAAAATCAATTCTCATTGCGCCCATAACTAGAAAGGGTGCGATAGCTATAAAAGCCAGAAAAACAGACCCTGGTAACGTTATTCGTGTCAAAACATTATCCAAAAACTCTGCAGTCTTTTTGCCCGGTCTTATTCCTGGTATAAAACCACCGGATCGCTTAAGGTTATCTGCGATATCGACCGGATTGAAAATAATAGCTGTATAAAAATAGGTAAAGAATATAATTAATAACCCATAGATAATAGAATAAAGAATTCCTCCGGGGGCAAAAAGTCTTGAAATATCTTCCATAACTCCCGATTCCGGAAAGAAACTTCCTATCATTCCTGGAAAAGTCATAAGCGATGAAGCAAAAATAACAGGGATAACACCAGCCATATTGAGCCTGAGTGGTAAAACGGTATTCTGCCCTGCATACATCTTGGTACCAACGACCTTTTTAGGCGTCTGGATGGGAATCCGTCTCATAGCCTGAGTCATCATAACAACAAATGCAGTCATAGCAAGAATAATAGCCAGGAGAACCAACGATATTATGGGGTGCCTTGTACCAACAAAGATCTGCTGAAATTCACCATAAACTGCAGCAGGCAGACCAGCTACAATTCCTATAAATATTATTAGCGAGATACCATTACCAACCCCCCGGTTGGTAATCTGCTCACCAAGCCACATTATAAGTATTGTTCCGGTGGTCAAACTTATTGCTGTAGTGAACATAAACAAAAAACCCTGCATAAACGGAACAACGGCACTTTCACCTGTTTCAGAAGTAATATTCTGTATGAAAACGCTTATTCCAATAGCCTGTATAAGAGCTAAGATAACAGTGCCGTATCTTGTGTACTGAGTGATTTTCTTTCTTCCTTCCGCACCCTCTCTTTGTAGCTTATGAAAGTAGGGAAAAACAGTACCAAGTAACTGAATAATAATTGAAGCACTGATGTAGGGCATAATACCTAATGCAAATACAGTAAGCCTCTTAAATGCCCCACCAACAAACATGTCGTATAACCCAAACAAACTGTTTTGGGTCCTGCCGAAAAATTCAGCTAACACCTGAGGATTCACTCCAGGTGTTGGAACATGTCCTCCAATCCTGTATATGAAAATAACTACAAGAGTGAAGATTATCCTTTTTCTTAGCTCAGGAATTCTGAATATGTTCTTTACAGTATCAAGCACTTCCCACTACCTCTGCTTTCCCTTTAGCCTTCTCAATTTTTTCCTTAGCGGAATTTGAAAATGCATGTACTTTCACAATTAGTGATTTGCTTAGTTCACCTACACCCAAGATCTTTACAGGAAGATCAGCTTCATGGATTAGTCCCTTTTTCCGTAAAACTTCGGGGGTAATCTCATCACCGTCATTTCCTATTTTTTCAAGAGCACCAGTATTTACAATCTGATACTGTTTTTTGAAAGGGTTGTGAAAACCAACTTTAGGTACCCTTCTTGTAAGGGGGATCTGTCCTCCTTCAAAGTAAGGCTTAAAGGAAGGTCCACTTCTTGCATTATGGCCATTGTTACCATGCCCTGCAGTGCAACCAGTACCGCTTCCCTGTCCACGACCGACGCGTTTAGAGCTCTTGTAAGCTCCTGGAGCCGGTTTAATTTTGTTAAGTGTAAGCATTGCTGTCTCCGTTATACTTCTTCAATTGTTACCAGATGTTTCACCTTTTCCACCATACCCCTAATAACAGGTGTATCTTCGTGGATAACAGACTTATTCAGCTTAATCAACCCCAAAGCCTTCACAGTTCTTTTTTGATTTTCAAGTCTGCCAATAGTGCTCTTTACCTGGGTTATTTTCAGTTTCTTACTCATTTTTTTTCAGCTCCAAATTAAGCTACGATTTGCCGCAGCTCATTAATCTGATCCTTAGTTTTTAACTGTTTTAAACCATCAAGTGTAGCTTTAACTACATTGTGAGCATTTGTGGTTCCAAGACATTTGGTTAGAATATTTCTCACACCTGCAAGTTCAAGAACGGCACGGGCTGGCCCCCCTGCAATCACCCCTGTACCAGGTGCAGCTGGTTTAAGCATCATTTTACCGGCCCCAAAGTGTCCAAGTACTTCGTGAGGAATAGTACCATCTACAAGGCTAATTGTAACCAGGTTTTTCTTCGCACTCTCTACAGCTTTTCTGATAGCCTCGGTTACATCATTTGCCTTACCCATTCCGATTCCTATTTTGCCGTTGCCATCACCAACCGCAACAAGTGCATTAAATCCAAATCGTCTTCCACCCTTAACAACTTTTGCACAACGATTTACTGCTACCAATCTGTCGACTAGTTGCGACTCAGCGCCGCTTGTCAAAATCTCTTCATTACTCAAAGGAATATCCCCTTTCACAACCTCAAAAAAGTAGCCCTTTGCTTCGTGCACCCTCTGCCAAAGCCTTAATGCGACCATGGTAGAGATAGCCTTTTCTATCAAATATTACTGACGTTACACCTTTTTCTTTAGCTTTCTCTGCAATGATCTCTCCGATAATTTTCGACACATCTGATTTGGAAAGATTTTCATCTTTTGTTTTTTCACTGAACTCTTTGCCAAGACTTGCAGCACTGGCAATAGTTACTCCATCTGTGTCGTTAATTATCTGAGCATAAATATGATCGATACTTCTTCTCACACAAAGACGTGGCCTTTGTTTGGTTCCCACAATTTTTCTGCGAACTCTTTGTGCACGTCGGCCTCTCTCAACCAGTCTGCGTTTTGCCTTATCCATGTATTATAGCTCCCTTAAATTACTTTGCTGCTTTACCAGCTTTTCTTCTGATCTGCTCACCCGCATATCTTATTCCCTTACCTTTGTAAGGCTCGGGTGGTCTTATTTTTCTGATATCAGCAGCTACTTGCCCAACAGCCTGCTTATCAATACCCTCTACAACGATCTTAGTCGGTCCATCGATACCAAGTGTTACACCAGGACGTGCTTTAAATAAAACAGGACTTGACAAACCAGCAGAAATATTGAGATCTTTCCCCTTTAACTCAGCCTTGTAGCCAACCCCGACGACTTCAAGTTCGCGCTTGTACCCAGTAGTAACACCAATAATCATGTTATTAATTAAAACACGATATAGTCCCCACAGAGCCTTTGTTTCCCTGGTATCATCAGTTACATTGAGCTTTAATTCGCTGTCTGATATTTCTACTTTAATTGTATCGGGTACTTCCCTACTCAAAGTTCCCTTAGTTCCCTTAACCTCGAGCAACTGTCCCTCAAGTTTGACCTGAACGCCGCTTGGGATCTTAACTGGTAGTTTGCCTATGCGAGACAAGTCTTAACTCCTCTTTATATTGTTTCACCTTTTTTAGTCTAATATATGGAATTGCAATGTGGGATTACCACACCATTCCAACTACTTCACCACCAACATTCATTTTACGACACTCGCTGTCAGTCATGACACCTTTAGATGTAGACACGATAGCGATACCCATACCGTTTTTTACTTTTGGTACTTGATTTGATCCTGCATAAGTCTTTCTTCCAGGAGTACTAACTCTTTTAATTCCCTGAATAGAATTACGCATCTGATCATCGTATTTCAGAAGAATCTTAATAACGCCCTGCTTATCATCATCCACAAAAGCGTATTTACTGATAAAATGATTCTCATGAAGAATGCGGGTAATTTCCTTTTTCAGCTTGGAAGCAGGCACATCTACAGTGCGCTTTCTTGCCTGAATCGCATTTCTTATTCTGTTGAACATGTCGGCAATCTGATCTGTTAACATCCCCTTAACCCCTCTTATGCGTAATATTGATGTTTTCTACCAACTTGATTTAACGACTCCGGGAATTTCCCCCCTAAGAGCCATATCACGAAAACAGAGCCTGCAGAGACCAAAATCTCTATAATATGCTCTAGGCCTACCACATCTTTTACATCTGGTGTATGCACGGCTTGAAAACTTCTGTTTTTTTCTTGATTTTTCAATAAGTGCTTTTCGTGCCACTTTTTTCCCCTTTTAACAATTATTTGCGAAACGGCATTCCCAACTCTTCAAGAAGAGCCATTCCCTCATCATTAGTTGAAGCTGTCGTTCCGATACAGATATCCATACCCGTTATTTTAGAAATCTTATCTCTGTTGATTTCGATAAACACGATCTGCTCTTTCACACCCATGGTATAATTACCATTTCCATCAAAAGACTTTCTGGGCAGACCTCTAAAATCTCTAATACGGGGGATCGTAATAGCTACCAGCCTGTCAAAAAACTCCCACATCCGTTCACCACGAAGTGTCACCTTACAGCCAATGGGCATGTTTTCTCTCAGTTTAAAATTTGAGATCGCCTGCTTAGCTCTGGTGACAACAGGCTTCTGCCCGCTGATCTCTCTAAGACACATTACCGCTTCATCAAGAAGTTTTGCATCCTGTACCGCATTCCCTACACCCATATTAATGACGATTTTTTCGAGGCGAGGTACCTGCATAGTATTGGAGTAATTAAATCTCTTCTTGAGTGCAGGTACAACAGTCTTTTCGTATTTCACCCTCATTCTGGGATTTATCTTTGTTCCCGTACTCACTCTATCGACTCCTTAGCCTTTTTTGAGAATCTTAATCTTTGTCCATTCTCCAGCACTTTAACTCCCAGCCTTGTAGGTTGCCCGCTTTTAGGACATTTCAGCATGAGGTTTGAGAGATGTACTGAAGCTTCCTTCTCCATAATTCCACCCTGCTGATTTTTGGGACTGGGTTTAGTGTGACGCTTTACAATATTGATTCCTTCAACTATGGCTCTGTTTTTTTCCGGAATAACCTTTATAATTCTTCCGGTTTTTCCTCTATGTTCACCAGCCATAACCTGAACTTCATCATTTTTCTTTAAACCTAACGACATAACGTTATCTCCCCGTAACCTTAAAGTACCTCAGGTGCAAGCGACACGATGCGCATGAATTTCTTTTCACGTAATTCGCGCGCTACGGGACCAAAAATACGTGTTCCCTTCGGTTCACCAGTTTCGTTAATAATAACGGCCGCATTATCACTAAAACGGATGTATGTACCATCTTTACGTCCGTACTCTTTTGTAGTGCGTACTATAACAGCCCTCACCACAGTACCCTTTTTTACATTACCGTTTGGAACCGCATCTTTAACTGATACAACGATAATATCACCTACACGGGCATAGCGACGACGTGTTCCACCCAGAATCCGGATACACTGCACTTTTTTGGCGCCTGAATTATCGGCTACATTAAGCTTGGTTTCTACCTGTATCATATTTTCCTCAACCTACTGTTTCGGTGCATAAAAGTGGCAATAGTGAGAGCCAGTCTTCACTTAGCACGTTCAATTATCTCGCCTATTCTCCATCTTTTGGTCTTTGATAAAGGACGTGTTTCAAGAATCCGAACCTTATCGCCAACCTTGCATTCGTTCTTATCGTCATGAGCTTTGTAACGTTTTTTAAGTCTAATAATACGACCATAAATAGAATGCTTAAGCTGACGTTCAACACTCACGACAACACTCTTATCCATTTTATCACTTACAACAACACCTACACGTTCTTTTCTTAAATTTCTTTCTGCCATTATTTCCCCGTACGACGACAGTTTAGGCTGTCACAGTAGCATTCTTTTCGTTTAATACTGTTTTAGCCCTTGCTATTTCCCGCCTTATCAGCCTAAGCTGTAAAGCGTTATTTAATTGACCCATCTTAGCTTGAAATCTGAGATTAAAAAGCTCCTCTTCCCAGCTATCTATTTTTTCAAGAATCTCTTCTTTTGAAAGTTCACGCAGTTCAGTTGCTTTCATATCAAACGCTCTGTTGTTCAAGTTCAATAAATCTTACCTGAATCGGAAGCTTCTGTGCAGCAAGCCTAAGAGCCTCTTTTGCGACTTCCGACCTCACTCCGGCCATTTCAAACATAATAGTACCAGGACGAACCACGGCAACCCAGCCTTCAGGTGATCCTTTACCCTTACCCATACGTGACTCAGCGGGGTGTTTTGTAATTGGCTTATCCGGAAATATTCTAATCCAGATTTTTCCCCCACGCTTAATATATCTCGTCATGGCGATACGAGCGGCTTCGATCTGGCGGTTGGTAATCCACCCTGGCTGTAGAGCCTGTAATCCAAATTCTCCAAAGGAGATCTCATTGCAGGTAGTAGCCATTCCACCCATTCTACCTCGCTGAGTTTTTCTCCATTTTACCTTCTTCGGTGACAGCATCTTTTATTCCTCCTAAGCCTTTGCGCCTTCTCCAGCCGCAGAAGTCTGTTTCTCGGCACGAGCGATTATTTCTCCCTTGCAAACCCACACCTTGATCCCTATACAGCCATAAGTGGTATGAGCAGTAGAGGTGGCGTAGTCAATATCTGCACGCAAAGTGTGCAAAGGGATTCTACCTTCTTTGTAGGTTTCTGTTCTGGCTATTTCAGCTCCATTAAGTCTTCCAGAGATCATTACCTTGATCCCCTCTGCTCCCATACGTTTAGCAGTAGAGATCGCCTTTTTTGTAGCTTTCTTATAGGAGACTCGCTTTTCAACCTGTCGCGCAATATTGTCGGCTACAAGCTGTGCATCCATTTCAGGTTTTTTAACCTCCCGGATATTGATCTGGATCTCTTTTTGAGTGAGATGCTGAAGTTCTCCTTTAAGACGCTCCACCTCCTCACCCTTTTTTCCAATAACAATACCAGGTCTGGATGTTTTGATTCCAACTGTAACTCTTTTAGCAGTTCTTTCGATTTCAAGAGCGCTGATACCACCATGCTCTAATCTCTTTTTCAAATAATTTCTAATGATAATATCTTCATAGAGATAATCTGAGAACCGCTCTTTGGCGAACCAGTTAGAAAACCAGGATCTTGTAATTCCTAGCCGCAAGCCTACCGGATTCGTTTTCTGACCCACAACTCCTCCTGTTAATTTGAAACGGTAACGGTGATATGGCACATGCGTTTAATAACCTGCGAAGCACGTCCACGTGCCCTGGGACGATACCGCTTCATAACCGGTCCTTCATCGACCCTAATTTCTTTAATCCGCAGACCATCAACCTCTATAGCAGCTTCAGCATTTTTACTCTGCATGTTCGCTACTGCTGACTTTATCAACTTGGCAACATCGGTTGCCACTGTCTTCCTCACACCAAACTCAAGCACACCAAGTGCTTCGCCAACCATCTTCCCCCGGACAACATCTGCAACCAGACGAGCTTTTCTGGGTGTTGATCTAAGGTATCTTACAGTTGCTTTTGATTCCACCTTCTATCCTCCTGACAGCTTACCTGCGTGCTGCTTTGTCTGTTTTGCCGCCACTGTGTCCACGATAATTACGGGAAGGAGAGAATTCTCCCAACTTGTGACCGACCATATTTTCGCTAACGTATACTGGTACAAATGTTTTACCATTGTGAACCGCAAAAGTATGCCCGACAAACTCGGGAAGTATCGTAGAACGCCTGGACCAGGTTTTTATTACCTTTTTTTGACCCGAGCGGTTTGACTCTTCAACTTTCTTTTCCAAATGCTCATCTACAAACGGGCCTTTTTTTACTGAACGAGCCATATTTCCTTTTCCTCTTACTTAGATCTGCGTCTAACTATATATTTGCTTGACAGCTTCACTGATTTACGTGTTCTTAATCCCTTAGTCTTTTTACCCCAAGGGGTGACTGGATGTCCTCCACCTGCACTTTTCCCTTCACCACCACCCATGGGATGATCAACCGGGTTCATTGCGACTCCACGAACACTTGGCCTGAAACCAAGGTGTCTTTTTCGCCCCGCAGAGCCAACTACTGTATTTAAATGCTCAGTATTGCTTATTTGACCAATAGTTGCCATACAGTTTTCATGGACATTTCTTATTTCACTTGAAGGGAATTTTATCTGAACCATTTTTCCCTCTTTTGCTACCACTTCTGCATAAGTACCGGCACTTCGTACTACCTGTCCACCCTTCTTTTCCCGTAACTCGATGTTATGAACCTGGGTACCAAGCGGGATTCTGGAGAGTGGTAAGCAGTTACCTTCAGCAATCGGCGCCTCTTCACCGGACATAATTTTTTGTCCAACTTCCATATTGGAGGTGGCCAATATGTAACGTCGTTCTCCATCAATATATTTGATAAGAGCAATGAAGGCAGATCGGTTAGGATCGTATTCAATAGTCTCTACAACACCAGGAATATTGAATTTGTTTCGTTTAAAATCAATGATTCTAATGAAACGCTTATTACCACCACCTCTGTGGCGTACTGTAATTACACCACGATTGTTACGGCCGTTAATCCTGGTCTTCTTTTTAAGAAGCTTTTTATACGGCTCGTCTGTTGTAATCTGATCGAAACTGTTTGTAGACTTGTACCTTAAAGTAGGGGTAACAGGTCTATACGTTTTATTTGGCATAATAACTTACTCCACACTCTACATTTGGCGGTTTGGATCGTTAGTTTAGTATTAAACCTCTCCGAATTGAGCGATACTCTGCCCCTCTTTGAGCTTAACAAAGGCTTTTTTCCAGTCAGGTCGGTGACCACTGTAACGACCCATTCTCTTTTTCTTTCCTTTAACAACGATAGTATTCACTGTTTCTACAGTAACATCAAAGATATTCTCAACAGCTTCCTTGATATCCTTCTTAGAAGCATCTTTTGCTACTTCAAACACATATTTGTTCTGTAGCGCACGAAGATTTGTGTTCTTTTCAGTTATAGATGGATATCGAATTATTGAATGATATTTGCTCACAGCGCCACCGCCTCTTCAACTTTTTCAATCAGTTTTTCATTGCCGAATATAATATTCTCACTGTGTATCACATCGTAAGCATTAATATCTGAAACCATCTTGATTTCAAGATTCTTAATATTGCGGCCCGACAAATATACGTTTTTGCTATCTTCCACATCAACAATTAAAAGATTCTTTTTTCCATTAACCGAAAGAGCGCCTAAAAGATCAGCTATTGTTTTGGTCTTAGGCTCCTGGCACTGAATAGAATCCACAATTACCACTTTTTCATCTTTTGCTCGTGAAGATAAAGCAGATGAAAGTGCAATTTTCTTCAACTTACGTGGAATTACAGTATAATAATCACGTGTTTCTGGTCCGAAAGCCTTTCCTCCGCGTACCCACACCGGTGAAGTGTTAGAACCAGCTCTTGCCCGTCCGGTCCCCTTTTGTCTCCAGGGTTTCCTTCCACCACCGCTTACCTCTGCACGCGTCTTAGTCTTTGAAGTCCCCTGCCTCTGGTTTGCAAGATATGATTTGATCACCTGGTGCAGGACGTGTTCATTCACTTCTGCAGCAAAAACAGCGTCAGGTAACTGTACTTCACCCTTGAGCGTTCCGTTCTGTTGGTATAATTTCGCTTTCATGAATAAATCATCCTAAATAAGCTACACTTTGGTTATTTGTTTTTATATAAGTACACGATGCCTTTATTGCGACCTGGAACAGAGCCTTTTATATAGACCAGTCCAGCCTCTTTATCTATGCCAACGACTTCAAGGCGCTTCGTTGTTACTGCACATGCACCATAATGTCCTGACATACGCAATCCCGGAAAAATTCTCGCAGGATAGGTCCCGGCACCATTTGAGCCCCGCTCACGTACGTTGGTATTACCATGTGTTTCGCGACCACGCTGGAAATTGTACTTTTTAATCGTACCAGCATGTCCACGACCCTTCGATACACCCTCAACGTCGACATACTTACTATCTTCAAGTATTTCGACTCCAACCTGTTGACCGGGCTTAAGCTCCTCCTGGGCACTTTCAAGAGCAAACTCTCTCACCACTCTGGTAGGAGAGGAATTGTGCTTTTTGAAATGACCGAGCAGAGGCTTTGTCACTTTTTGTTCCGCAACCTGGTCAAATCCAAGTTGCACGGCGTTATAACCATCTTTTTCGGCTTTTTTCACCTGATGAACAACATTGTTTCCGGCCTGAATGACCGTAACGGCAACTACCCGTCCCGAATCGTTAAAGATTCGTGTCATTCCTATTTTTCTTCCGATCAAACCCTGCATATCACACCTGTTTTCTCTTCTAAAAAATTTACCATTCCCGGGTTATTAAACATCCCCGGCTAAAATGTTTATACCTTAAACCTTGATCTCAACATCTACACCAGAAGGCAGATCGAGTTTCATCAAAGAATCAACAGTCTGAGGAGTAGACTCGAGAATGTCGATAAGTCTTTTATGAATTCTTGTTTCAAACTGCTCACGTGACTTCTTGTTCACATGTGGTGAACGAAGTACCGTGTAAACGGTCTTTTCTGTTGGCAAAGGTATCGGACCTGAAATTCTTGCCCCTGTTCCCTTTGCTGTCCGGACAATGTCTGATGCAGACTTGTCCAGGATGTTGTGATCGAACGATTTAAGCCGAATGCGAATTTTTTCACCTGGCATGAGAAGCTGCTCCTTGTTTTCTATCTTTCTTTACGTTAAATTCTTCCATCGGTTTACCTGCCAATGCGCCGAAGAATCTCCTCCTGAACAGCTTTACCCGCAACCTCATACCTGTCAAACTGCATGGTATATACGGCACGTCCTTGTGTAAGAGAGCGCAGTGCAGTTGCGTATCCAAACATTTCAGAAAGTGGAGCTTCAGCATCCATTACCTGTGCATCATTGCGGGCATTTACTCCCGACATTTTGCCCCTGCGACTGTTTATGTCGTTGATAACAGCGCCCATAAACTCAGCAGGTACAACTACTTCAACTTTCATAGTTGGTTCCAATAGTACAGGAACCGCCTCTTGACAGGCTTCTTTAAAAGCCATACTTGAGGCGATTTTAAAGCCTATCTCTGTGGAGTCTCCTTCTCGATATTCACAGCCAATAAACTGTACCAGTACACCGGCCATCTGAAAACCTGACATAACTCCACCGCTGGAAGACTCCATAATACCGTGCTTCACAGCATCTATAAACGAAGAAGGAATCGTATCATCCTTCACTTTATTCTCAAACTCAATACCACGGAAAGGTTCAATTTTACTTACATTGAGCGTTACTTTTCCGTGATGATTTTTACCACCCAGAAGCTGAGAAAACTCAAACTCTTTTTTACCATTCGTGCTTATCGTTTCTCTGTAGGATACCTGAGGTTTTCCTACGTGTACATCAACTTTAAATTCCCTAATAAGCCTATCAATTAATACTTCAACGTGAAGCTCACCCATTCCGGAAACAGTTCTTTGTCCGGTTTCTTTATCGATCATCACTCTACATGTCGGATCTTCATCTACAAGACTGTCAAGTGCATTTACCAGTTTTTCTTCATCAGCAGTACTTTTAGGCTCTATTGATCGAGCAAGAACCGACTCAGGGAATTTCATCGGCTCAAACACAATCGGTGCGTCCTGTGCACAAATGGTATCCCCTGTTGATGTTTCCTTTAAACCGACAAGCGCAACTATATCTCCAACCTGCATCTCATTTAGCGCATGGCGCTTGTTTGAATGCATCCTGAATATCCTGGTGGCTCTTTCCCTTTTATTTATCCTGGGATTAAAAAGGGCGTTTTTAAAACCAGCGTTACCAGAATAAACTCTGGCATATGCAAGGCGACCAACATGTGTATCAGTAGCAATTTTAAAAACCAAAGCAGAAAATGGCTGAGTTTTATCAGGTGACCTGGTTACTGCTTGTTTGGTCTCGGGGTCCATTCCTGTTACTTCACCACGTTCTAAAGGTGATGGCAAATAATCAGTTATTGCATCAATTAAGGTTTGTATCCCTTTATTTTTGAAAGCAGAGCCACATAAGACTGGGCATACGTCTGAAGAGATTACAGCATTTCTGATTGCTGATTTAATCATTTGGGAATCAATTGGCTGACCTTCAAGCATTTTATGCATTAGCTCCTCACTGTAATCACAGATAACTTCAAGCAGTTCTTCCCGCTTACTTTCTGCAATTTGAGCCAATTCAGAAGGTATTGCACCTTCAAGAACCTTTACTCCAAAGGTTTCCTGATCAAACCTGTATGCTTTCATTTTTACAAGGTCAATTACACCTGAAAATTCGCTTTCTTTTCCTATTGGAACCTGAATGGCAACCGATTTCTGAGAAAACTTTTCCTGCATAGATTCAATGCAGGATTCAAAATCGGCCCCAACGCGGTCCATTTTGTTAACAAAGGCTATTCGGGGCACGTTATATTTGTCGGCCTGTCTCCAAACAGTTTCCGACTGAGGTTCTACGCCACCAACCGAATCGAATACGGCAACTGCGCCATCCAATACTCTCAAAGAACGTTCCACTTCGATAGTGAAATCCACATGCCCAGGAGTGTCGATAATGTTGATTCTATGACCATTCCAAAAACATGTTGTTGCTGCGGAGGTTATTGTTATTCCCCTCTCGCGCTCCTGTACCATCCAGTCCATAACAGTATTGCCATCATGAACCTCACCCATCCGATGCAGGATACCGCTGTAAAACAGTACCCGCTCGGTTGTTGTGGTTTTCCCAGCATCAATGTGGGCCATTATACCGATATTTCTAATTTCCGGAAGCTTAATTTCAGATTCCACAGTATTCATCAAGAACGGTTTATCCCTTCCGGTCTTAACAGGTTCTTATTATCAGTACAGAGCTGCCCTGGATGATAGTACAGGGCAGACCACACACCTCTATCAGGTCAAAGAGCGATTATCTTAGAAGCGAAAGTGGGCAAACGCCTTGTTCGCTTCAGCCATTTTATGAGTATCGACCTTTTTTCTTACAGCGCCACCCTCATTTTTGGAGGCCTGTATAAATTCATTGGCTAACTTTTCAGCCATACTTTTTTCTGAACGAGAACGGGCGTAGTTTATGAGCCAACGAATTGCTAATGATACACGTCTTTCAGATTTCACCTCGATGGGAACCTGGTAGTTAGCCCCACCAACCCTACGAGACTTAACCTCAAGCACGGGCTTAACATTATCAACAGCTTTTTTAAATACTGTGATACCATCCTGCCCAGTACGCTGATTCACAATCTCTATGGCATCATAAAAAAGGCCTTCTGCAAGACGCTTCTTACCCTGACGTGTTACATTGTTAACAAACTGTGTAACAAGAACACTTTTATACTTCGGGTCAGCTAAAACTTCACGCTTCTCAGCTTTTCTTCTTCTTGACATATATCATTTCCCTATTTCTTCGGCCGCTTAACGCCGTACTTTGACCTACTACGTTTACGATCTTGCACACCCTGAGTATCAAGCGCACCTCTAATTATATGATAGCGCACACCAGGAACATCTTTAACACGACCACCACGAATAAGAACAATCGAGTGCTCCTGAAGATTATGCCCCTCTCCAGGTATATAGGCATTCACTTCCATATGGTTAGTCAGACGAACACGCGCAACCTTCCTTAGTGCCGAATTAGGCTTCTTCGGAGTAGTGGTGAACACCCTTGTGCACACCCCTCGACGCTGCGGACAACTATGCAATGCAGGAGACTTACTCCTGACTTGCTGACTTGCACGTCCCTTACTTATAAGTTGACTGATTGTAGGCACTTATTTCCTCCAAATTAATGACAGTCTCATAATATAATTAATACCTCAAAAGCCATCAATCATATAATGGCTTTTTTTTATAATTCTCCACCAATCTCAACAAAATCATCACTGCGCTGCTGATCATCTACGGGTAATACTTCAGATTCCAGATCTTTTACTTTAAGAGACCGGTACATTTTTGTTCCTGTACCTGCAGGTATCAGGTTACCCATAATAAGGTTTTCTTTTAAGCCACTAAGCCGGTCAGTTTTACCCTCAACCGCAGCTCGTGAGAGTACCTTTGTTGTTTCCTGAAATGATGCTGCGCTCAGAAATGACTCTGTAGTTAAAGAAGCTTTGGTGATTCCAAGCAACATAGGCTTAAATGTAGCAGGTTCACCCCCTTCTGCCAAGACAGCTTCATTTGCCTCTCTAAGCCTCTTTCTATCCACATCGTCGCCTTCAAGAAACTCAGTATCACCGGATTTTTCAACCCTTACCTTCCGTAACATCTGTGCAACGATGACCTCTACGTGTTTATCATTAATAGTAACACCCTGAAGCCTGTAAACAGCCTGAATCTCATCAAGAAGGTACTGCTGAACAGCATTCTCTCCCATGATACGCAATATATCATGAGGATCTATTGAGCCTTCACTAAGCCTGTCGCCGGCTTTTATTCTGTCGTTTTCGTGTACTCTGAGATGTTTTCCAAGAGGAATAAGGTAATCTTTAGCCTCTCCCCCTTCATCCCTGACAGTTATTTTACGACCGCCTCTTTCTATATCTCCAAAAGATACGAAACCATCTATTTCTGAAATGATGGCTGCATCTTTAGGCCTGCGAGCCTCAAACAGCTCAGCAACTCTTGGCAAACCACCTGTAATATCACGACTCTTGCTACTCTCACGAGGTATTTTGGCAACGATATCCCCGGGTACAACCACCTGCCCATCTTTAACCTGAAGGAAACATCCCGATGGAACTGCGATATTTGCAACTCGGTTGCCCTCATCATCAAAAACCTGAACATGAGGATGAAGTTTACGTTCCCTGTGTTCAACAACTACTGTATTGGTAATACCGGAACGTTCATCATAGATTTCTCTGAGAGTATCACCGTCTATTAGGTCACTATACTTTACAGTTCCCTTTTTCGGGGCCATAATGACGTTATTATAGGGATCCCAGCTAAACAGTTCCATTCCTTTGGTAACGTTTTCACCATCAGAGACATTCATAAATGAACCGTAAGGAATGTTATACCTGTATCGTTCACGCTCCTGGGAGTCAAGAACCACAAGTTCACCGGTACGGTTCATAACAACGGTGCCATCCTTGTGCTCTGCGACTTCAACATTGAGCAAAGATACCGAACCCTCGATTTTTGCTATTTCCTTTGACTGAGCAATAAGTCTTGAAGCAGTACCACCAATATGAAATGTACGGAGAGTAAGCTGAGTACCAGGTTCACCGATACTTTGTGCAGCCATAATACCGACAGCCTCACCCACATCTACAACTTTACCGGTTGCCAGATTTCTTCCGTAACATGACTGGCAAACACCTCTTATTGAATCACACGTCAAAACAGATTTAATCTGTACAGACTCAACTCCGACCGATTCAATTTTTAAGGCCAGCTCATCATCAATCAGAGTATTTGATGGACAGATAAGCTCTTCTGTTACCGGATCATAGACATCTTCCTGAGTGGTACGTCCAACTATTCTTGTGGCCAGTGATTCCATAACCTCATCACCCTCACTCAGAGCCTCAATTTCAATACCCTTACTTGTTCCACAGTCTATTTCGTAGATTACCACATCCTGTACAACATCCACAAGACGTCTTGTGAGATATCCTGCATCAGCTGTTTTAAGAGCTGTATCTGCAAGTCCCTTACGCGCACCGTGAGTTGAGATAAAGTACTCAAGAACAGTCAATCCGTCTTTGAAGTTGGAGATAATCGGGTTTTCAATAATCTCACCAACAGCTCCTGTGATCTTTTTCTGGGGTTTCTGCATAAGTCCCCTCATACCAGCAAGCTGTTTAATCTGATCTTTACTTCCCCTTGCCTGAGAATCCATCATTATATAAACAGAATTAAAACCATCTTTATCGCCCGAGAGACGTTCATGCATCTTATCTGCTACATCATTGGTAGTATGAGTCCATAAATCGATAAGTTTGTTATACCGTTCACCCTCGGTAATAATACCCCTGTCATACTGTTTTCTGATTCTATTGACCTCTTCAATCGATTTTTCGATTATTCTCTCTTTTTCGTCTGGAACAATAAGGTCATCAGCACCAAAAGTGATACCTGCACGGGTTGCATATTCATACCCCATGTCTTTTAAGTCGTCAAGAAACTTACAAGTAGTCTTTGTTCCAGATTTTCTAAAGACTTCATTAATTAAGGCCTGGGCCCGTTTTTTGTTCATCAACTCATTAACAAAATCCATACCTTCAGGAAGTATACTATTGAATATTACTCTTCCCGGTGTGGTATCAACAATTTTACCATCCAGACGGAGTTTTATTTTCGCGTGAATATCTACCTGCTTATCAGTTAGCGCATGAATAACTTCTTCTGGTGAAGAGAAACCTCTTCCCTGGCCCTTACGATCAAGTGCAAGTTTTGTAAGATAGTAGATACCAAGCACGATGTCCTGAGTTGGTGTCATCACAGGTTGTCCGGATGCGGGACTCAGTAAGTTGTTAGCACTTAACATTAGAAATCGACATTCAAGCTGCGATTCGAATGAAAGTGGCACGTGCACAGCCATCTGGTCACCATCGAAGTCAGCATTAAAAGCAGAGCAGACTAAAGGGTGTAACCGTATTGCTTTTCCTTCAACAAGAACAGGAAAAAAGGCCTGAATACCGAGCCTGTGCAATGTTGGGGCACGGTTTAAGAGCACCGGATGATCTTTAATCACCTCTTCAAGAATATCCCAAACTTCAGGACGTTCCTTTTCGACAAACTTCTTTGCACTTTTTACAGTTTGTACAAATCCTTTTTCCTCGAGTTTTTGTATGACAAAAGGTTTAAACAGCTCCAGCGCCATCATCTTTGGAAGTCCACACTGATGAATTTTTAGCTCGGGCCCAACAACGATAACACTTCTACCCGAATAATCCACCCTCTTTCCAAGCAAATTCTGGCGGAACCTTCCCTGTTTTCCTTTTAACAGATCACTAAGAGATTTAAGTGGTCTTTTTCCCTCGCCCTTAACAGAAAACGTTCTTCTACCGTTATCAAACAGAGTATCTACTGCTTCCTGTAACATCCTCATTTCATTTCTGAGAATGACCTCAGGAGCCTTAATCTCAATAAGCTTTTTAAGACGATTATTTCTGTTTATTACCCTTCTATACAGATCATTAAGGTCTGAAGTAGCAAACCTTCCGCCCTCAAGAGGTACCAGTGGACGAAGATCAGGTGGAAGAACAGGCAAAACCCTGAGAATCATGTTTTCCGGATTATTTTTTGATCTAAGAAACGCCTCAACAATACGAAGTCTTTTGAGATGTTCCTGTCTTCGCTGCTCAGATGATTCGAGTTTGATTTTTGAGCGAAGGTCAATAGATAGCTCCTCAAGGTCAAGTGTTGCCAACATTTCAAGAACAGCCTCACCACCCATTTTGGCTACAAACTGTTTATCCTGTTCCTCAAGATCAATGAATTCATCCTCACTAAGAAGCATTCCTCTTTTAAGGCTAGTGTTTCCCGGATCTATGACTACATAGGATTCATAATAAACAATGCGTTCAAGTACAGAGTTAGTAAGTCCGAGTAAGTAACTTACATGTGAAGGTACACTTTTAAGAAACCAAATATGAATGATTGGAACAGCAAGTTCAATATGCCCCATTCGTTCTCTACGAACTTTGGAATGGGTCACCTCAACACCACACCGGTCACACACCACTCCCCGGTATCTGATTCTTTTATACTTTCCGCAGTTACATTCCCAGTTTCTAACAGGACCAAAGATTTTTTCACAAAACAGTCCATCCCGCTCAGGTTTAAATGAGCGGTAATTTATAGTTTCGGGTTTTGTAACCTCACCATAGGACCAGTTTCTTATGGTATCCGGAGATGCCAATCTGATTGACACTCCGTTTATTTCATTTATTCTTCTATCTAATTGGCTAAAGCTTTCCGCCACGATAGTACCCCCTTATCTTGGGCCACATAGTATAATCGAACATTAGTTAATTTATGATGCTGTGTCTTCATCTGTCAAAACATCTATATCCAGAGCAAGCGCCTTAATCTCTCTTACCAGTACCTTAAATGATTCAGGTATTCCGGCAGGAGGAGCATTTTCGCCCTTTACTATAGCCTCATAGATTTTTGAACGTCCAGAAAGGTCATCACTTTTCACTGTCAGCACTTGCTGGAGCGTATAGGCAGCACCGTATGCTTCAAGAGCCCATACTTCCATTTCACCAAATCTCTGACCCCCAAACTGAGATTTACCTCCAAGGGGTTGCTGTGTCACAAGAGAGTATGGTCCGATAGATCTGGCGTGAATTTTATCATCAACGAGGTGACATAATTTGAGCATATAAATAGGCCCTACAGTTACTTCGTGATGAAATGGTTCCCCTGATCTTCCATCTCTTAGTTGAACCTTTCCATTCTTTGGAAGCCCCGCCTCTTCTAGAAGATCAATAACATCACTGTAACTTGCACCATCAAACACCGCTGTTGATATTTTTAAATCCAGCTCTTTTGCGGCCCAGCCCATATGCGTCTCAAGAATCTGACCGACATTCATACGCGAAGGAACACCAAGTGGGTTTAATATGATATCAACAGTAGTACCATCAGGCAAAAACGGCAGTTCTTCAACGGGTAAGATTTTTGAAATCACACCCTTATTTCCGTGACGTCCAGCCATTTTATCACCAACAGAGAGTTTACGTTTTTTTGCAACATAAACCTTCACCAACTGAAGCACACCCGGTTTTAGTTCGTCACCGCGAACTACCTTATCAATCTCCTTATCAAGCTTATCTTCATACTTTGCTATGAGATCATTTGCTCTATAAAGGACTTCCTCTGCTTTGCTGTTTTTTTCTGAATCCTGACACAACCCGTCTCTAAATGAGATGCTGGAATAGTCAAGCTTCTGGAGAATTGCCTTAGTCCACTTTTCCCCTTCAGGTATAATAACCTCGCCGGTGTGGAAATTGGTGATCTCCTTTGTTTCAGTATCACTTAAAAATTCAGCCAGCCTCTCAAGCCTGATTCTTTCGATTTCGGTAATCTGCTGTGTTATTTCAGCTTTCAGTTCATCAATACGAGCTTTATCTTTTTTCTTGGAACGTTTATCTCTTTCTTTTCTGGAGTAGACTCTGGTGTCAACAACAACACCTTTCAGCCCCGGAGGTGCCTTAAGTGATGAATCTCTAACATCTCCTGCCTTCTCTCCAAAAATTGCTCTCAAGAGTCGTTCTTCCGGTGAGAGCTCTGTTTCACCCTTAGGGGTAACTTTACCCACTAAAATATCGCCGGCTTCTACTTCGGTCCCAACCCTTACAACACCGTTTTCATCAAGATTCTTAAGAGCCTCTTCTGAAACGTTGGGGATTTCCCTGGTAAGCTCTTCCGGTCCCCGTTTGGTATCACGTACATCAGTCTCAAACACCTCTATATGGACTGAAGTATATACGTCTTCTGCAACTAATCTTTCAGATACAACGATGGCGTCTTCAAAGTTGTACCCTCTCCAGGGCATAAAGGCAACCATCACATTTCTTCCCAGCGAAAGTTCACCTTCCTTGGTTGCATGACCATCGGCAAGAACATCTCCTGCCTTTACTTCCTGACCGGC
The DNA here is from genome assembly GCA_029688955.1 of Chitinispirillales bacterium ANBcel5. Classification (NCBI taxonomy): domain Bacteria; kingdom Pseudomonadati; phylum Fibrobacterota; class Chitinispirillia; order Chitinispirillales; family Chitinispirillaceae; genus Cellulosispirillum; species Cellulosispirillum alkaliphilum. The sequence goes on from JARUKZ010000002.1 coordinate 91,141, forward strand.
CTTTACGCACACTTTCTGATTGATACAAGTGTCCTGATTGGAACGTTCATACTTGACAAGTTCATAAGTATCAAATTCAGTGAGTCCAAGTACATCACTTGTTGTTTCATCTTTTACTTTTCGTACAACGATCTTGTTAGCATCAACTTTTTCAACAACGCCGGAGTTCTTTGCAATAATCATACACCCCGAATCGACAGCAGCTCTCGATTCCAGACCAGTTCCGACAAAGGGAGGTTCTGTGGTAAGAAGAGGTACAGCCTGACGCTGCATATTTGATCCCATGAGAGCACGGTTGGCATCATCGTGTTCAAGAAATGGAATCAGACCTGCCGCTATACTCACAAGCTGCATGGGAGAAATATCCATGTAGGAAATCTCCTGTGGCGGGACAACAGGAAAGTCACCTCTATATCTTGCAAATACCATATCCTCTTCTATCACTCCATTTTCATCTGTTGGAGTGTTGGCCTGAGCGATGATATAGTTATCTTCCTGGTCAGCTGTGAGGTAAACTATTTCACCGGTAAGTTTTCCTTCTTCAACTTTTTGATAAGGAGTTTCTATAAAACCAAACTCATTTACACGAGCGAAGGTACTCAAGGAAGCAATAAGACCGATATTAGGTCCTTCAGGTGTTTCAATTGGACAAAGTCGTCCGTAGTGAGTATGGTGAACATCACGAACCTCAAAGCCAGCTCTTTCTCTTGTGAGACCACCGGGACCAAGTGCACTTACTCTTCTTTTATGTGTAAGTTCTGACAGTGGATTAGTTTGATCGAGAAACTGCGAAAGCTGACTTGATCCAAAAAATGCCTGAACAACAGTAGAGACGGTACGTGCATTAATGAGATCCTGAGGTGTAATATTTTCTGTATCCCGTAAGGAAAGCCTTTCTTTTATTGTTCTTACCATCCTTGTCAGCCCCACAGTAAACTGAGCGGCCAAGAGCTCTCCTACCGACCTTACTCTTCTGTTTCCAAGATGATCTATATCATCAATAAACCCGACACCGGCACTTAATCCGGTAATGTATTTATAGGAGGCAATTATATCATCTTCAGTTAGAGTATTAACCCCTTCTGGTGGTGCTACACCAAGCCTGGTATTTATTCTATACCTTCCAACATTGCCAAGATCATATCGCTTCTCATCAAAGAAGAGTCTCTGAATCAGGTTTATTGCAGTTTCCACATTCGGCGGATCCCCCGGCCTCATGGTTGCATACATATAGAAAAGCGCTTCTTCTTCGGATTTGGTTGGATCAGAAGCGAGGGTGTTTCTGATAATCATGTTTTCAGGATTTGGTACATCCTTAAGTATTTCAACTGACTGGACCTGATTTTCAAGTAGTATTTTGAACTTATCTTCGGTAATAACTTCATTGGCATCAATGATTATCTCACCGGTTTCTTCGTTAAAGACAGTTTTTGCATTGATGCTACCGAGAATATCTTCGGTTTTATCTTCTACTATTTTAACCCTTGTAGTATCATAGAAGAGCCCAAGGATTTCTTCATCACTTGAGTAGCCCATAGCGCGCAGAAGAATAGTGGCGGGCATCTTTTTTCTTCTGTCTATGTTAACTGTAAGGATATCGTCAACATCAAGTAACAGCTCTACCCAAGAACCCCTTTGAGGAATAATTCTTGCAGTAAGTAGTTTTTTACCATTTGGATGAATAACTTCGTCAAAGGTGATACCCGGAGACCTGTGCAGCTGACTTACTATAACTCTTTCTGCTCCGTTTATAACGAAAGTACCTCTTTGGGTCATGAGAGGTATTTCTCCGATGTATACTTCATTGGAGATTTTTTCGACGAACTTCTTAGTTTCTCCGTCCTGTTCATACACAAGCAGAGACATGTCCACCTTTAGTGGAGCGGCGTAGGTCATTCCCCGCTCTTTACATTCTTTTAAAGAGTATTTGGGAATACCAAGTTTATATCCATCATATTCTAAAGAGTAATAACCTTTAACATCGTTAACCGGAAAGAGGCTGAGGAAAGAACCGTGTAGTCCTTGCTTTTGTCTCAGCCGCGGCGGAGTATCGGGCTGGAGAAAAAGTTCATAAGACCTTGTCTGTATCTCCAGCAGATTGGGCAGCTCTGCACCCCGTTTAATCCGGGAATAGCTTTTTCTATCTATCATTCGCGCATCCCCTCAGGTTCGTCATATACGGCATTTAGTACAATAACGACGCAAAACACCTTGTTAATCAAGGTGTTTTGCGCCATAAATATTAGGTATTGATTTTTTTTTGGTATTGATAGCAGTTATCCTGCTTAGAAGGTAAATAAGTGTTACTTGATAGTAACAGAGCCGCCAACGTCTTCGACTTTCTTTTTAATTGTCTCGGCTTCTTCCTTCTCAATGCCTTCTTTAATAGGTTTAGGCGCACCATCGACCAGGTCTTTTGCGTCTTTAAGTCCAAGGCCGGTGATTTCACGGACAACTTTGATCACCTGAATTTTCTTATCACCAGCGCCAGTCAGCTCAGCAGTGAATTCAGTCTGTTCTTCAGCGGCTTCCCCACCAGCAGCAGCAGCAGCAGGAGCAGCAGCAATAGCCGTTGGTGCGGCGGCTTTAACATCAAACTTTTCCTCAATAGCCTTTATAAGATCAGACAATTCCAGAACAGTCATGCCCCCGATTGCATCGATGATTTCTTCCTTATTTAAGGTAGCCACAATAAACCTCCATTTAGATGAAATTGTTTTGTTTTCGTTTTTGTGCTGTAAATTATTGCTCTTTTTCCTTTTTATCTCTAAGAGCATCTACAGTACGAACAAATTTTGTAGTAATTCCATTAAGCACACCGGCCATATTTCCAACAGGTTGTTTGAGACACCCAAGGAACATTGCAATCAGGGTATCCTTTGAAGGTAAATCAGCCAGTTTTGTTGCCTGTTCACCGCTGAATGCGGATCCATCAACATATGCTGCTTTAATATTAAGTAGATTCTTGTTTTCTTTTTGAAAATCCCTTAAGACTTTTGCAGGAACAGTAGAATCGTTTTCGGTCACAGCTACCGCAGTCGGTCCTTTAAAATGCTCGTTAAGAGATTCTATACCTATTCGCTTGAAGGCTTCCTTTGCCAAAGAATTTTTGACAACCAGAAAACTTACCCCTTCTTTGCGAAGATTTCTGCGCAGCTCAGTAACTTTTTCCACATTAACTCTGTTGTTATCAGCCACATAAATACCACTTGCGACTTTAAACTTCTGCTCCAAAGTATCTATAACTGCTGTTCTTTCGGCTCTTGTCGACATCTTTTACCAATCCTTCGTTTTTTACCACCAATTTATAAAAAGATGGAAAACTTTATTTCAGATCGTTAACGTTTATTTTCAAACCCTGACCCATAGTACTTGTCAATGTTACTTTTTTTATGTATTGTCCTTTAGCAGCCGAGGGCTTTGCTTTCAGTACTGCATCAAAAAAGGCTTTTGCGTTCTCTATAATGCTGTTAGATTCAAAGGATAATTTTCCAAGTGGCGCATGAAGTATGGCACCCTTGTCGACCCTAAACTCTACTTTACCTTTTTTTAGCTCTTCTACAGCTTTGCCGACTTCCATTGTTACAGTACCCACTTTGGGATTAGGCATAAGTCCCCTGGTTCCAAGAATCTTACCTAATTTTCCAACAACTCTCATCATATCAGGAGTTGCAACCACTGCATCGAACTCCAGCCAGCCACTTTTTATCTTCTCAGCAATGTCTTCCCCGCCAGTATAATCAGCACCGGCTTCTTTGGCCTCAGTTTCTTTTTCACCTTGTACAAAAGCAAGCACTCTTACTGTTTTACCTAAGCCATTGGGTAAAACAGCAGCACCCCTTACAGCCTGATCACTTTTACGAGGATCAACACCAAGCATGACACTGATTTCAACTGTCTCATCGAATTTTACAACAGAATTGCCTTTCAAAAAGTCAACCGCTTCAAGGAGTCCATATTCCTTAAACCTGTCTACTTTTTGATACACTTCTCTATGTTTTTTTCCACGTTTCATTAATCGCTCCACTCCTAAGAAAAAGCTTCCCAAAAAGGTTATTTATTGGATATCTACTCCCATGCTGCGAGCTGTTCCCATGACAATTTTCATCGCAGCATCAATATCATCAGCATTCAGATCAGGCAGTTTAGTTTCTGCTATTTCTTTCAACTGCTCTTTTGTAATAGACCCGATTTTTTCCTTATTGGGAACTCCTGACCCTTTGTCCTTACCCAGTGCTTTTTTTATCAATACAGCGGCTGGTGGAGTTTTAGTAATGAAAGTAAATGAGCGATCGGAATAGACTGTTATTACAACTGGTATTACCAATCCCATGGCATCTTTAGTCTTGGCATTAAACGCTTTACAAAACTCCATGATATTAACGCCCTGCTGACCAAGTGCCGGACCTACAGGAGGAGCAGGAGTTGCCTGTCCGCCTGCAATTTGTAATTTGACCTGACCTACCACTTTCTTAGCCAATTTCTTTAACCCCTTTTATGTTCAACTGATTGGAGTCACATGCATAAAGTCGACTTCTACTGGAGTCTGTCTTCCAAATACACTGACCATAACTTTGATTTTACCCTTCTCTGGATAGATTTCATCAACTACCCCATCGAAATCCTTGAAGGGTCCTTCTTTGATCTTTACAGCATCACCAATCTCAAAAGGAACTTCAGAAATCTGCTGGCGAGAACTCTTCTCGGTCTGTCCCAGAATCCTTCGTACCTCCTCACCTCTGAGGGGCTGTGGTTTATTCCCGCCTACAAATCCTGTTACACCCGGGCTGTTTCTGACCGCATAAACAGTATCCTTGCTAAGCTCCATCTCCACCAGTACATAACTTGGGAAGAATTTACGGGTGGTTTTAAGCTTTTTACCGTTTTTAACCTGTACCACATCCTGTGTAGGCATGAGGACCTGCTTGATCTGTTCTCCCAGATCACCGGACTGGATTACTTCCTGAAGGTGATTAAACACCTTACTTTCCTGACCGGAATAGGTGTGCACTACATACCATTTCGCTGCCATCGATTTACCTCTGACTACCTTTACTGATTGAACCTTAGAATTACACCTATAATAGGATTTATCAGACTATCACAGGCAAAGATATACAAAGATACTACGATACTCAGAACAACCACCAATAAAGTAGCACCACTTACTTCGCTCCTTGATGGCCAACTTACTTTTGCCAATTCGGTGCGAACATCTTTTAAGTATTGTATTAACTTCTGCATTTTTTGCTACTACCAAGGATTACAGGCCTGGAGGGACTCGAACCCCCAGCCAACGGTTTTGGAGACCGCCACTCTACCAATTGAGCTACAGACCTATTCTCCGGAAGAGATATTTGAAATCTTCAACTGATGTCACCGGAGCGACATTTCCTACTGTTAAAACGTAACAAGTTTACCGCGTTTCTTTATGCGGTGTTCTTTTACGTTCAAAAGCGCAAAACTTAATAAACTCTACACGACCGGAATGTTTTCTTTTATTCTTAGTCGTTTCGTAGTTGCGCTGTTTGCAGGAAGTGCATTCCAGTGTTATTCTTTCTCTGGGCATACTAAAAATCGCTCTCGTTGACGTTTATTAATTACTCGATAATCTCTGTAACAACACCAGCACCAACTGTACGTCCACCTTCACGTATAGCAAAGCGTAGTTCTTTTTCCATCGCAACAGGAGCAATAAGCTCTACAGTTATCTGTGCGTTGTCACCAGGCATTATCATCTCAACACCTTCAGCAAGATTAAGTGAACCTGTTACATCAGTTGTACGGAAGTAAAACTGTGGTCTGTATCCGCTGAAAAATGGTGTGTGGCGTCCGCCTTCTTCCTTAGACAGTACAACAACCTCTGCCTTAAACTTTTTATGAGGTGTGATTGATCCGGGTTTTGCCAAAACCATTCCGCGCTCGATATCGTTTTTATCGACACCACGCAGAAGTGTACCAATGTTATCACCTGCTTCTGCTTTATCAAGAAGCTTGCGAAACATTTCAACACCGGTCACAACAGTTTTACGGGATTCTTTAAGACCAACCAACTCAACCTCATCACCAACCTTAACTGCTCCACGCTCCACACGACCGGTAGCTACAGTACCACGACCGGTGATAGAGAACACGTCTTCAACTGACATAAGGAAATCCTTATCAGTTTCACGCTCTGGAGTAGGAACGTATGAATCGATAGCAGCCATAAGATCAAGAATACACTTTGAAGCTTCAGCGTCTTCTGGATTGGTAAGAGCACCAATTGCACTACCTCTTACGATTGGAATGTCATCACCTGGGAATTCATAGTTGGAAAGAAGTTCGCGAACTTCAAGCTCCACCAACTCAAGAAGCTCAGGATCATCTACAACGTCTACCTTATTAAGGAACACGACGATGTAAGGAACACCAACCTGACGAGCGAGGAGAATATGTTCACGAGTCTGAGGCATAGGACCATCAGCTGCACTTACTACAAGAATAGCACCATCCATCTGTGCTGCACCTGTAATCATGTTTTTAACATAATCAGCATGTCCTGGACAGTCAACGTGGGCATAATGACGATTTTCTGACTCGTACTCCACATGTGAAGTAGCGATAGTAAGGATCTTGGAATCATCACGACGTCCCTGAGATTCAGATGCCTTTGCAACTTCATCGTAAGAGATGAACTGCGCAAGTCCTCTGGATGCCATTACACGTGTGATTGCTGCAGTCAGCGTCGTTTTACCATGATCCACATGACCGATCGTACCAACATTTAAATGGGGTTTAGAACGATCAAATTTTTCCTTTGACATGGAAACCTCTCAGTACATGGTGGATGAATGAATTAATTTATTATATGATTATAATTGAATTTGCCGTTACCACCAGCTTTTACCCTGGCACTACACCAAAAGCCCACGACGGGACTCGAACCCGTGAACCTCATCCTTACCAAGGATGCGCTCTACCAACTGAGCTACATGGGCAAAAAAAGCGGGCAATGAGATTCGAACTCACAACAACCACCTTGGAAGGGTGGGGCTCTACCATTGAGCTATGCCCGCATAAAAAAATTAAAAAAATGGGCAGGGGTGGTTTCGAACCACCGTAGGCGTAAGCCAATGGATTTACAGTCCATCCCCTTTAACCACTCGGGCACCTACCCAATATATATGGAGCCGATGGAGGGACTCAAACCCCCGACCATTCGATTACAAGTCGAACGCTCTATCAACTGAGCTACATCGGCATTAAAGCCTTGAAGAAAAAGTCTAACAAAAATAATTGTTCGCGCAAACGATGTCAATTTTTTTTCTGTTAGACACTAAATATAATATGCGCCATCGCTATTTGCTAATTTTATCTACAATACCATACTTTTTTGCTTCTTCTGCAGACATAAAAAAGTCTCTGTCTGTATCCTCTACAATTTTAGAGAGCGATTGTCCGGTATGGGATGAAAGTATGTGATTAAGATTATCTCTAATTCTTAGCATCTCTTCTGCCTGAATCTGAATATCACTAGCCGGCCCAAACATGTTTCCAGAAATAAGTGGCTGGTGAATCAGTACCCTTGCATGCTCCCAGGCAAAACGCTTCCCCTTGGTTCCGGAGCAAAGAAGAACAGCTCCCATACTTGCAGCCTGCCCCATACAAACAGTGGAAACGTCGGATTTAGCATAAAGCATTGCGTCATAGATTGCCAATCCAGCAGAAATTACCCCACCGGGACTATTAATGTAAATGGTGATATCATCATTGCTCAATCCATCATAGTAGAGGATTTTTTTAACGATATTCTGAGCAGATTCATCATTTATCTCCCCCCAGAGAAATATTTCTCTGCGCTTAAGAAACTGCTCTTCCATTTCTGAACCAGTCATAGCCTTTTTTAGATCTTTGAGAAGATCGTTATCCTTATCCTTATTCATGGACTGCATCTCCTTTTCTGGGGTTGCCTATCCGTTAATGTTCGGGTTTATTTTCTAAAAGCACCTGGGCTTCTTTTTCATTTTTAACTGTACACAGAGTAGAACCATCCGGCATATCTTTAACAATCACACCTGCAGCCGAAAACAGATCCCTTATACCATCCGCCAAAGCAAAGTTCTTCTCTTCCCTGGCTATCTTTCTTTGAACTGCGTTTTTTACCAAAACATCTTTTATGGAATCTGATAATGTCGATTCTGAAACTATCTTTATTAGTTTACCCTGAGATTGGACCTGATATTGGGCCTTTTCCAGCCCAACGGTTAGATTTAACCCAAGGACAGTATCTGCTTTTTCAATGGCAGCACGTTTTTCCGAATCGCTAAGCCCTTCTTTTCTCAAGATTTCATAGATAGCAGCAACGGCCCGGGGCATATTGAGATCATCACAAATTGCATCGTAAAAAGAACTCAGAGCCTCATCCACCTTTTTTCTGTTAACTGCACCATTTTCATTCAATGCCCCTATCTGTTTTTTTAAATTAGAGAGGCTTTGAGCAGAAGCCCTAAGTCCCTCCCAGGAGAAAGTAAGAGGTGTACGATAATGAGCTGTATAACAAAACATTCGATAATCCAAAGCAGAAAAGTCCTGCTTTTTCAGAGCGTCAAGGGTGATAAAATTGCCCCCCGATTTAGCCATCTTTCCTTTACCCATTACCAAAAATTCACCATGAAGCCAGTACTTAGCAAAAGGTTTTCCGGTTGCAGCTTCAGACTGAGCGATCTCATTTGAATGGTGAACCCGAATATGATCGGAGCCACCACAATGTATGTCAACAGGTTGATTAAGGTAAGCAAGAGCCATAGCACTACACTCAATATGCCACCCGGGAAACCCTTTCCCCCAAGGGCTCTGCCACTCCATTTGGCGTTTTTTATCAGGTGGCGAAAACTTCCACAAGGCAAAATCAGTCACTGCACGTTTCTCACCCATATCAACCCGTTCACCGGCACGTAATTGTTCGGGATCAAGCTTGGCAAAATCACAGTAGTTTTCAAATTTTGTAGTGTCAAAATAGATACCATCACTGGTTTTATAGGTGTACCCCTTGTGCTCCAGTGTTTTAATCATATCAATCATCTGGGAAATATGCTCTGTAGCTTTAGGCCATTTGTCCGGATCCAGGATGTTTAGCTCATTTATATTTTGCATGAAAACACCAGTATAATACTCGGCAATATCCCAAACTGTTTTTCCCTCCCTGGCGGCCCCTTTTTCCATTTTGTCTTCACCAGTATCGGCATCAGAGACAAGGTGGCCCACATCGGTGATGTTTACTACATGTTTTACCTTATAGCCACAGGCAATGAGAACCCGTTTAAGAACATCCTCAAAGATATAGGTCCTTAAGTTGCCAATATGAGCATAGTTATAAACGGTAGGCCCACAACAGTATATATTGACCGGATCATTAACCGGCTGGAAGTGTTCTTTTTTTACTGAACCAGTATTATACAAATAAAGAGACTTTTTCACTTCAAAACTCCATGACCACTTTTCCTGTACCCGCTTTAACAGAACCAATACGTACAGGGTTAAACTGCTCCAGCGCAGCAGAGCCAATAACCTCCTCTACATGCTCAGAAGCTACAGCCAGCACCATACCCATTCCCATATTGAAGGTACGGTACATTTCCATATTTTCTACATTACCACTTTTCTGCAAAAAGGTAAAAATCTGATCTGCTTCCCACGTTTTAGTATCTATTAGCGCATCACAGTCTGCAGGCAAAATCCGATCAACATTATCCGGAAAACCACCTCCGGTAATGTGAGCACACCCTTTAATAAGCTTCTGTTTCATAAGCGAGTGTACCTGTATGTATGATCTGTGAGGACGCAAAAGCTCCTGAGCGAATGTTTTTCCTGTAGGCTCAAAAATATCAGAATAACTCTTTTGGGCTACTTCACGCACAATTTTTCTGGCAAGGCTATAGCCATTTGTATGAAGTCCATTAGAGCGCAATCCGATCAAAGCATCTCCGGGTTTTATAGTACTTCCATCTATAATATTATTCTTATCGGCAACGCCAACGATACATCCCACAAGGTCAAACTCTTCACCAGAGTAGATATCTGGCATCTCTGCAGTCTCTCCCCCTATCAGGACACAATCATTTGCCCTGCAGGCACGAGCAAGCCCCTCAACAATCTGCTCTGCAGTTTCCGGCACAAGCTTACCAATACCTATATAATCGAGGAAAAAAAGAGGTTTTGCACCCATTACCAAAATATCGTCCACACAATGATTAACTATATCCTCACCCACTGTGTTTCTGATACCTGATTCAAATGCAATCATTACCTTGGTACCAACGCTGTCAGTAGATGAAACAAGTACCGGTGCTTCCATTTCTCTAAGCGCCGATATGTCATACATTCCACCGAACTGGCCAAATTTGCCCTCCACAGCACCGTTATACGTTGAAGAAACAAGCTCTGCGATGCGCCCTTTAGTCTTGTTCCAACTGGCAATGTTTACACCGGCATCTGAGTATCTAAGTGATTCAGACATATATTTTTCTTTCTGCAGGTTAAAGCTGTATCTCCCAACCGAATTTTCTAAAAACCCGGTATAAATAGATTCGTTAAATCTGTTTAAAATAGGTTAGGCAGCAAACGGAGTCAAACAGCAAATACTAATCCAATGCAGTATCCCTCATTTTAAATACTTTAAAAAACGTGATGGCTGTAACTGGATCTGTCTTTGGAAATATTCTTTTCGTCCACAACTTAAAAGAAATAAAAACCTCTGTGCTCTGGTCAAACCAACATAGAAAAGACGCAGCTCCTCATCCAAAATATCATCAGCGACACTTCTCTGTTTTTGCTGACTTTTCATAATCTGGTTAAAAAAATCTGACCAGGTCCCTATTTTTCTTCGTTTCTCAATCCTGTAGTGAGGGAAAAACCCCTCTTCTAAATCACAAAGGAAAACCACCGGATACTCTAAACCCTTACTTCCATGCACAGTAACAAACAGAGGAAGACGTTTTGTGTCAGGCTGCATTGTTTTCATCACCCGTTGGGTAAAGGACAGTGTACTGTTTACCCTGAAAAGAACAGCCATGGATGTGGGTGGGATTTTGTACTTTTCTTCGATTTCATTGATTTTCTTTACTATCCACTCAGAAGCTGCTTTCTGGTCTTTAAACTTTATGACCGCAGGCCTGCTACAACCCAGCGGGTGGGTCGTTTTTCCACTTCTTAATATTTTTCGATAGGTTGCTGGCTTATTGACCCAGAGTTTGTTAGCGCAATTTAAGATTGCCGGTATACTACGGTAATTTGTCTCAAGTTTAATTACGATCGAATCCTCGAAACGTTTTTCAAATTCACAAATGGGCCTTATATCTGCACCCCGAAACCCATAAATAGCCTGATCATCGTCACCAACGGCAAAAAGTGATGTGCTCTCTCCTAAAAGAAATTCCAGCAACTCCACCTGCACCGGACTGGTATCCTGAAACTCATCGACCAGAACAGATCTGAATGCTCCTCCATAGTGAGCAGCTATCGAAGGGAACCGCCTAAAAAGCTGTAATACCCCATTAATTAGATCTGAATAATCCCATAAGCCGCGTTTTTTCTTAATTTCCGAGAATTTAGAGGCTATACTCCAAATCAAATCCCACTCTTTATCACCCACTAAGCGCCTTACTCTTTGGGGAAAAACCTCCATTTTAGTTATTATTTTTTCCAAATCTGTAAGATTTAATTTTAGATATTTCCGCTGCCCTGCATTTGAAACTATTGAAAGAAGCTTATATCTTTGCGCACTGCTCAGTAACTGCAATTTCCCCTCAAATCCTATGCGACTGAAATTGGACCTACCCCCGTGAGCAGTAGTAAGAATCCTGAGTGCAAAACCATGAAACGTAGTTACAAGAGGTAAATCAGAGGTGTGAGACATAAGATCACTAAGGCGTTGAGCCATCTCTAAAGCTGCTTTGCGAGAAAAGGTCAGTGCAACAATTTGATCCGCATTGATACCTGAACCTGCAAGATAGGCAATTCTACGGGTAAGAACTGCGGTTTTTCCACACCCCGCACCAGCCAAAACAAGCACAGAACCTTTATGAGCAGTAGTAACCGCCTCATATTGCTCCGGATTAATAGACTTGACCATTTCCCTTAAATGAGCATCCATTTCTGTTTACTAATCCTGAGCTTTTAGCTGCGTTAACCAAAAAAGTATAGGCTTTTTATGTCTTACTTTAAAATAACCTTTATGGTTATTAAATGCCATAGACTTAAAAAAGATCCTTGTAATCTACACGTAAAAGTTGATCCCCAATCTCTGAAAAGGATTGTAAAACAGGTACAACAACCTATATTATTATAGTACAGGCAATAATCTTAGTTTTTTTCCGGAGAATGTTATTTTGATTAAACTCACAGTCCTGCTCTCGGCGCTTCTGAGCACACATCTCTTTGCACAGCCATTTAAAACGATAACATTTGACGATGAGCCTTTGGGGATTTATACAACAGAGCAGATGAAAGCAGCCTGGAACAGTCCTACCTGGAGTAACGGTGTTGATGAAGGGCGCTGCCATATCGTTAACGACCCATTATCTGAAAGGGAAAAGGTACTTAGGGTAACGTATCCGGCTGATGGAGTTGGCCCCCGTGAAGGCGGCGCTCAGTGGCAAATGTATTTCGATGACAGCTATGATACGGTATACGTCAGTTATATGGTAATGATTTCAGAGGAGTTCGACCCTGTGCGGGGCGGAAAATTACCCGGTCTGGCCGGTGGGACTTCACCCACAGGCGGAGATATTCCAGATGGTACCGACGGCTTCTCGGCGCGAATAATGTGGAGAGACAGATCTACTGCAGACGGAAACCAGGCTGCACTTACCCAGTACATGTATCATATGGAGTCTACCAATACCTGGGGTGAAGATTTCTTCTGGTCCTATCCCAACCCAACCTGGTCCAGTACCCGAAGATATTTAAGACCAGCTACATGGCATACCCTCAAAACACGGGTGATTATGAATACCCCGGGTGAAGCCGATGGTAGAGTTACTTCGTGGCTCGATGGTGATCTGGCTCTTGATTCAACTGTTATGCTCAGATCCCATGAAGGCACGTTTGGAGTTGATCTTTTCTATTTCAGTACTTTTTATGGTGGGGGTGACCAGTCCTGGGCCCCTTCAAAGGATGAATACATATTTTTTGATAATTTTATCTTTTCAACAGAAGACATTATCCCGCAATCCTCTACTAGCGAGAACAGAAGTAATATTCAGAGAAAAGAAAACAGTTTTAGGGTGGTTGGACCAAACTCAAGTGTTTCCCTTCATTTAGAGAAAATGCCTGTAAATGGTAATGCAGTACTAAAGATCTTCTCTCTAAACGGTGCATTAATCGAAAAACACAGTGTTGGTAGTAATAACACCTCAGTTTTGTCGCTCTCAAACCAACACTACAGATCCGGACTTTACTATGCGGTTCTTTATCATGAAAATGGCATTATATCAGCCCAAAAACTGCCTCTGGTAAAATAACTGGATACTATTATTTAGAGGCAGTGCCCCGAGTTACCCGCTCTTCCGTAGATGAGAGTATAGTCATAGATTCGCTTTAGCATACTCTCTTCCACCATATTTTTTGTAAACCTCCAGCTCCAATTTCCACTTTGAGTGCCTGGAGTATTCATGCGGTGAGCAGAATCGAGCATAAGAACATCCTGAAAAGGTACGATACAAAGCTCCGAAGGCGAAGCAAAGGCACACCGCAAAAAACTCTTAAGAAAGCTTTTGTTTGTGCACCCAAGATAATCACGAACTCTCTTTTTATCTATGGAGGGGAGATTTATATACCATCCAAGTGAAGTATCGTTATCATGAGTTCCGGTATAGGTAACACTATCAAAACAAACGTTATAGGGAAGATAAGGGTTAAGCGGGTTACCATCAAATGCAAACTGTAGAATTTTCATTCCCGGAGCCCCTATTTGTTCACGCAAGGCGAGTACTTCAGGAGTTATGTCTCCCAAATCTTCAGCGATGAAGGGCAAATCACCAAGCTGCTCTTTCATACACTCAAAAAAGTGGATACCAGGTCCCTTTTCCCACACACCATTTATAGCGGTTTGGCTCTGTACCGGAATAGCCCAATATGACTCAAATGCTCTGAAATGATCCAGTCTAATGAGATCAACCCATTGCAGCATTTTCCCTAAACGCTTTGCCCACCAGGAATAGTTGTTATTTTTCATTACATCCCATTTGTATAAAGGATTGCCCCAGAGCTGCCCTGTTTCGCTGAAATAATCCGGCGGGACACCGGCAACCCTTAACAGACCACCGTCTTTACCAATTTCAAATAGTTCTGGTTGTGACCAGGTATCTGAGCTATCATAAGCAGTATAGTACGGTATATCTCCAACTATTCTTACTCTTTTTTCATTAGCATACGCTTTTAAACTAAGCCACTGGTTATTAAATACAAACTGCAGAAATTTATAATACCTTATCTGCTCAGAACATTCTTGAGCAACGTTCTCCAAAGCGTCTTTGTCTCTTAACCTGTATTTCTCATTCCACTGCCACCAGGGTTTTCCATCATGATTATCTTTTATCACCCTGAACAAAGCATAATCGTGTAGCCACCAGTGCTGCTCCTGACAAAAAACAGAGAACTCAGGGACGTCTGAGAAATTTTGAAATGCTATTCTGAATAGCTTTTCCTTTTCTTTTATAACTGTTCCAAAATCTACCTTTTCTTCGGAAAGTTTTGGAAAAGAGGAAAGATCAGAATCAGAAAGCAGGTTTTGCTCTTTTAGCAGATCAGGAGATAACAACAAGGTATTTCCGGCAAATGAACAGAGCGTCTGATAAGGTGAATCACCAAAGCCAGTTGGTCCAAGTGGACATATTTGCCAAAAACTTTGATAGTTATTTTTAAGAAGATCAATCCACCAGCGTGCATCAGCTCCCAAATCGCCGATACCATAAGGAGAAGGTAGTGATGTAGGATGTAAGAAAATACCTGAAGCTCTCATTTTAAAATCCCGGTTATTTTAAAGTACGATGACATAGAATTGTAACACCTGGGCCAAGTTATTACAATCATATACAAAAATTGTGACAATCAGTGCTATTTTTCTGATCAAGAAGGCTCTGCAAAGTCATATCACTAAGAATCGCTTTCCATGAATCTGATAATTTTTTCCATACAGTTCTTGTAATACATTCCTGAGAATTAATACACTTTTCTGGTAAATCAACGCATTCAACAAGCTGAAGTGGCCCTTCTAAAGCGATAAATATTTCAAGCAAAGTGATCTCTTCCGGTGGACGAGACAGTACATACCCCCCTTTTATGCCCCTTGTAGTCTCAATGAGCCCACTACTTTTAAGCATAATAAGAATATTTTCAAGATACGAGTCAGAAAGTTTTTGGCGCTTCACGATCTCTTTTCTCTTACATGGCACACTACCATATAGTTCAGCAATCTGAAGGACTGCCCTAAACCCGTAACGGCACTTTGTTGAAATTTTCATAAACTAGGCCCCTGATTTAAAGGTAAATTGAAACTCCTTTCTGCACAATTTAAAAAATAATAGATTCTCAGTGTCTTCATTTCACTTATTCTAAAAATGGTTTAATTTATATCAGCTATTTAGATCAAAATTTAGTGTTTCTGTTTTAGTATGCCAGGTTGATCGAAATTATTTTATAGCCAAAACTGGGTAGATTAAACACAAATTTTAAATAAAAGCAAAAGGGTATCGATGAAGTTACTGGTTTTTGTGCTAAACCGGGAAGACCTGCTTGATGAGGTTTTGTCAGCGTATGTTGAAGCTGGGATTGATGGAGCAACTATTTTGGATTCAGAAGGTATGGGGCATTTTCTTACCTATGAAGTACCTCTTTTTGCAGATTTTAAAAAATTTATGAAAGGAAACAAACCCTATAATAAAACGATTTTTTCTGTTGTCAAAAATGTAGAAGCGATCCAGAAACTCGAAATACTGATAGAGCAGATTTGCGGGGATCTTTCGAACCCGGGTACAGGAATTATGTTTACAGTTCCAATAGACTTTTGCAAGGGGCTATTTGAAAAGGAGTAAGAGGGTGCAAATAATTTCAGATTTACTTGATGAAAATTGCGTAATTATGGATATAAAGGCTAAGCGAAAAGCCCATGTTATACGGGAGCTAATATCTACGCTGGAATCAGCCGAAAAGATTGAAAATTCAGAGTACTATGTTAATGAAGTATTGGAAAGAGAGAAACTCTCTTCAACCGGCATTGGCCAGGGCATCGCATTACCCCATAAACTTCTTCCCAACATTGATCAAATCCACATAGTTTTTGGCAGAAAAAAGAAGGGGGTATCGTTTGGAGCAATTGATAATAAGCCTGTTTACTTATTTTTCCTTATTCTCGGACCGGAAGGTATGCATTCAGAGCACCTTAAACTTTTAAGTAAACTATCACGACTTCTTCATGACCAAACCCTTATTGATAGCCTAATGGATGCTACTACCCCTACAGAAGTTATAAATGTAATAAAACTAAAAGAAAGTAGTTAATGAATACCTATTCCAAGTGGAAAATTGTACGTATCATCTTGACCTCTATTAACTTGTTTATTGGGTGGCTACTCTTTAGCGGCTCACTTGAATTAGAAATGGTTTTTACTGGAATCATTCTTTCGGTGCTGGTTTCATATCTGACTTACGACATTTTCATCCATGATACAGAAGCGGCAAAACGTTCATTACTACCAAAGGTACATTTATTCTTCATATTTTTACTTATTGTATTATTTAAAATGTATGTTGCAAGTTTCAAGGTAACGTATAATGTTTTACGGGGAAGAATAAACCCCCGTATCGTGCACTTCAGGACTAAATTAAAGGCTGATTTATCCAGAGTTATTCTAACCAATGCTATAACTGTCACACCTGGAACAATAACACTCAATCTTGATGATGACCATCTGATTGTACACTGGCTGGATGCTAAAACTACCCACTCAAAATACAGTGGAGAGTTAATCAAGGGGACTTTTGAACGGCTACTAAAAAGGATTTGGATATGACCATCTTTTCTTTTGACCTGGTAGTCTACTTTCTTCTTGCAACTATTGTGATCAGTATGATAAGAGTGGTAATAGGACCAACTATTGCCGACCGTTTGGTTGGTCTAAACCTTATTTCTGCCCAGGTACTGGCTATTTTTGCCCTCCTGGCGGTTAAAGAAGACCTTTCAGTATATCTTGATGTAGCTTTAGTTTACGACATTTTTGGTTTTGTGGGAATTCTTGCTATTACAAAATATACTACCCATAATAAGGAAAAAAACAATGATTTGGATTGAACAATTCTTTATTTTGCTCGGGATACTTTTCGCCGTGATGGGCAATATAGGAGTATTAATATTTCCAGATGTTTATACCAGGTTACAAGCATCCTCAACTTGCAGTACGACTTCTGTTTTCTCCTTTTTTATTGCAGCTATACTCCAATCAGGCCTAACGGTGATCAGCGGTAAAATTTTTGTACTCATGATCTTCTTCTTGATTTCAAGCCCGGTAAGTGCCCACATTATTGGCAGATATGCCTGGAATAAGGGGATAGAACCCTGGAGGCATAGAAGTGTCAGAAAAGGCAAAGGAAAATAAAATATGTCAATTGCAGCAATTCTTATTCTCCTGCATGTAGCAGTGGCTGCAATGGCTCTGCAATCAAGAGACCTTATAGGTACAGTAGTACATATGGCTGTTTTCAGCCTGCTCAGTTCACTGCTCTTTTTCTATCTTCACGCCCCTGATGTGGCTCTTACAGAAGCTGCGGTAGGAGCAGGTGTTTCTACTTTTATCTATATATGGGTTATTCGAAAAACTGTCAGGAGAGATGACTCATGAAAAATAAATGGTTGACTGAGTGTGTATATTTGTTACTTGTTGCTGCCACCGGTTACGTGTTTTTTAAAGTCATAGATGCAAAACAAGCTGCAATCCCACACGCAAGAGATTACATATTGCAACATGGTACCGAGCAAACAGGGGCAATAAATCTTGTAACCTCTATATATCTGGGCTACAGAGCTTTTGATACTTTGGGAGAGACGATTGTACTGTTTATTGCTGTGAGTGGAACCATTCTTTATCTTACGAGAAATAATGAGAAAAACTGATATACTTGATGTAATATCGCGCAAACTTGCACCATTTATTTTAATGTTTGGCTTCTATGTAGTTACCCACGGCCATCTTTCTCCCGGTGGTGGCTTTCAGGGGGGAGTGGTGCTTGCTTCAGCTGTTGTGCTGCTTTTTCTCTGTCACGATCCAGATGAAATAATGAAGCTTTTTCCCAAAAAGGCATTTCTCTTTATCGAAACAGGTGCTCTTTTTGCATTCCTCATGACCGGTTTAACCGGGATGCTTATGGAAGGTAATTTTCTTGCTCTTTTCAACTTTCTGCAATTTTCGGAAAATCAAACAGCAGGATTTCTTTTTCTGTTAAACATTATTATAGGGTTGAAGGTTGGCGCAGGAATCAGCTTGGTCTGTTACTACTTCTTTAGGAAAGACTAATGATAATAAATATTCTAATCACTACCTTGTTTATGCTGGGATTCTGGGGACTACTCAGTAAGAAAAATATTTTAAAAAAATTGATTGCCCTAAATATACTAAACAATGCTGTAATTATCCTTTTTATTAAAACCAGCTCCCGTTCAGGAATATCGGCTCCCATTCTCGTTAAAGGCACAGACACTATAACAGACCCTCTACCTCAGGCGCTTATGCTTACCGCTATTGTTATTGGAATGAGCATTACCGCATTTGGCGTTTGCCTCATTTACCGAATATATCAAAAATATGGAACACTTAACTTAGAAGTAATAGAACGGGAACACATTGCTGAACACAAATAACCTGATACTATCTCTGGTAATCATTCCACTGCTTGGGGCCTCTGTATGCTCATTGGGAAAAATTCTTTCCAATCAATTCATTTCCAAAGCAAGTGTAATTATTACGCTTTTACTCTCATTTACTACCGTTGTTTTAAGCTACAGAACTTTTACTACAGTCCGGGAGGTCACGTTCATTGCAGGGGGGTGGCAACCTGTAGCAGGAATACTAATGGGCTTTGATATGCTCTCCTGGACAGCTTCTCTGTTAGTACTTATAATCTGTACGTGCGGAATCATATTTGCAATGATTGAAGACACTTATTCCCCAATGTTTTATTTTACATTTCTCATTATGCTTGCAGGTATGCAGGGGGTTTTGATTACCCGTGATTTTTTTAACCTTTTTGTTTTCTTCGAAATACTTGCAATATGTTCTTATATTCTTATCGCCTATTTTCAAAAAAGCCATTCGGTTTTAGCCAGTTTTAAATATCTTATTATTGGCTCAGCAGCAATGGTTTTTTACCTTATTGGTGTTTTTATTATCTATCAAAACACTGGCTCTGTTGCGTTTAGTGCGATAAATGATCTCAATCCCCAACAAATGTCTCCAACGCTTGCAGTTGCAATAATTGCGCTGGTTATTGGAATAGGGGTCCGTACAGCTTTTATACCTTTTCACACCTGGTTGCCTGAAGCTCACGCATATGCCCCCCACCCTGTTTCAGCTATTCTTAGTGGAGTGATGATTAAAGTTGCTTTTATCGCTTTGTGGAGAGTACTTGACCTTTCACTTTCACCGGTTCTGCTGACAGTTTTTCTATTCACCGGCACTGTTACAGCACTGCTGGGGGCATGTTATGCACTGAGTGAGATCGATGCCAAAAAGATACTCGCATTTTCTTCAGTGTCACAGATGGGCTACCTGATAGCTGCTCTGGGAATCGGTAGCACAGTATCAAGAACCGCCGCTCTTTATCACGCTTTTAATCACGGTATTTTTAAGTGCCTACTTTTTCTTTCCGTGGGGACTATGATACTACTAACCGGCGAGAGAAACATCAAAAAACTGAGAGGTATAGCTAAATCATTTCCACTTCTATCTATCTTTTATTTAACAGCAGCACTTTCAATTGCAGGAATTCCACCCTTTAGTGGATTTGTGAGTAAAAAGACGATACTAAATGAAGCAAGTGGCTATAGCATGCATACACTCCTTTGGATCGCCAGTTTTGTCACTTTTGCAGCATACTTTAAACTATCACTTATTTTAACTGGTAAAAAAACAAAATCAGTAGAAACCTCAGCAGTAAAACCGATAAGGTTTTTCTACCTTCCTATAGGTTTTTTAAGCCTTTTAACTCTGATAATGGGCCTCTTGCCTCAGTTTTGGCTTAACTTTTTCTCCTTTGCACAAGTTTCCTCTACTACCATTGAACCATATCCGGTATACACAACAGGTGCAATACTTGGGATTTTACCTGTAATTGTTGCTGGTATCACGATTTTTCTTTTGTCTAAAACCAACACCGGCAACCTAATAACCAACAGAATTAGACGAATTGTTCCCAGCCTAAGTCGCGCAACTGGCTATCTGCTTGCTGCATTTGTATTAGCAACAATCCTTTTGTGGAGATAAAAAGGGTCTCAGTAAATACCCGGGGCTTTTTTCACAACACAACAGGCTTTATTTTTGATGTAATGAACTCAAAATCCATTATATATAGAAGGAAATAGGGAGGTTACTTAATATGCAGATAACTATAGACCAATTCCTTTCACTCATGCGTGATACCATTGAGCCAAGGCGTACGATTGTTAAAGCTATGATTGAAAACTATAAGCCAGACGAAAGTGCAATACAAAAGCTTAACGATATATCACAGACCCTTAACACTATCCCAATTATTGATAACCACCGGGTCCTTTTAATCGAAAACAAGCAGGTCTACACAGACCTTGGATATGAAGTTGAAGAGATAAGAAGAGATTTAAACTTTCTAAAGCACGGAGAAGAGGCTCTGTTTAAATCTTTTTCAGAGAGTAATCCCCGCTTTGATTTAGAAGTGAAACAAGGTGTAGACTATTTAAAAGACCACCAGATCGACTGCTTTATTTCTGACAGAGATGGAACTGTAAATAATTACTGTGGCCGTTACTTGTCCTCGATTCAGTCTACTTACAACGCCCTGTTTCTTTCTCATTATGCAAAAACTGTCAAATACCCTATTCTCCTTACAGCTGCACCACTTGAAAATGTTGGTTTAAGAGATATAAGTGTTAATCCGGAGAATCTGTTCATTTATGCCGGTTCCAAGGGGCGGGAGTTAAGGGATAAGTTTGGAAAAAAAAGTTCGCTGTCAATACCCAAATCCAAACAGCGTTTTCTCGACCAATTGAACATTGAGCTAAAAAGTATTCTTCAGAATCCTCAGTACAAGGTATTTGGATACATTGGGTCCGGCTTACAACTTAAATTTGGTCAAAGCACGATAGCAAGACAAGATATCTACTCTTCAGTAAGTTCACAAAAAAGTAGCGACTTTAAAAACATCATCGAGGACATTGTAAGAAAAATAGATCCTAGTGAGAACAATTTAATAATAGAAGATACAGGGATGGATATAGAAATTATCTTAACGGTAGATGGCAATTCCGAAGCAAAAGAATTTGACAAAGGTGATGGTGTGAAATTTATTGCCGAAAAACTAAATCTGTTGAATAGCTCAAAAAACATTCTTGTGTGCGGTGACACTCGCTCAGATATACCAATGATAAAAACATGTCTTTCCACATTTCCATCTACAAAAGCGATCTTTGTAACCGAAGATGAAAAACTAATTAAAGAAGTAAAAGGGGTATATTCAGATACATTGATTCTCTCAACACCAGATACTCTGATAACTACACTCAAAGAAACAGCAAGAGGCAAATAATATTGCCTCTTTTATTTTCGTATTGTTTCGTTTAATAGGTTTTTCCTTCAAAATCTACCATTGGGACAAAACGAACCGGAATAATGGCATCTTTTTTCAGTTCATCACCTATTTTAGTCATTAACACCAACTCCTGACTTCCATCTTCACCTACAGGAATAATCATCTTTCCCCCGTCCTTAAGCTGTTCAATAAGTGGTTCGGGGACATGTGTAGGGGAACAGGTTACTATAATTGCATCAAACGGCGCATGATCAGGCCACCCCTTATAGCCATCTCCTATTTTCACATACACGTTATCACAAAGATCATCTAAGACCTTTTTTGCTCGTTTTCCAAGAGATTCAACAATTTCTATTGTGTAGACTTCTTTGCACAACTCAGCAAGTACTGCAGCCTGATACCCTGAACCGGTACCTATTTCAAGCACTCTCATTTCAGTGTGTGGTTCTATTACCTGTGTCATCAGAGCCACTATAAATGGTTGTGAAATAGTTTGCCCTTCTCCAATAGGAAGAGGGTGATCCCCATAGGATAAAAACCTGACACTATCAGGTACGAACTTGTGCCGTTTTACACTCTTTAACGCCCCAACTACCTCCCTGTTTGTTATTCCTCTAGCTTCTATCTGCTCTGAAACCATTCGTTCACGCATTTCTCTAAACTGGCTTTCAGTTTTTATCTCCCCAGCATTTACAGAAAAACAACAAATTACTACGAAAACACTTATAACTGAAATGAAGGATAGTAATTTATAAGATGTTATTTTCGAAGTATCATTCAAAGCAGCCATTTTTTTTCCTGAGTTTTTCACCTATCTTCTCCTTTCCCGGTATTTACCTAAACAGTATATACTCAAATATATTACTTTTGCTGCTCTGATAAAAATATACCTTAAGAAGAATTTATATGGTACAGGTACATTCTACTTTAGACTTTGATCTTTTTTGAGTGCCTGCTACATTGCGTTTCCCATTGAAACACTCGATACAGTAATCGTTTCTATTTTTAAAAGCAGAAAGAACGCCTTCTATACTCAAATACCCAAGCGTATCAGCTCCAATGAATCTTCTAACCTCATCTATATCACAACCAGCGGCAATGAGCTCCTCCCTGGTGGCAAAATCGATTCCATAAAAGCATGGAAAACGAGTGGGTGGTGAGGCTATTCTAAGATGAATCTCCTTTGCACCAGCTTTACGAAGACTATGTATTCTCTGACGGGCAGTATTCCCTCTAACAATAGAATCATCAACAACTATAATACGTTTTCCATTCACTACATCGGGTAAAACTGAAAGTTTCATATCCAAACTTTGTTTGCGCTGATTTGAATTTGGCATAATAAATGTTCTGCCCACATAGTGGTTTCTTATAAATCCATAATCCAGAGGGATACCGCTTTCTCTAGAATATCCCAGTGCAGCAGAATTACCACTGTCCGGAACGGGAATTACAATATCTGCCTCCACGTAGTGCTCACGGGCAAGTTGGCAACCATAATGAGAGCGTACATTGTGTACATTGTGACCAAAAACAGTGCTGTCTGGCCTGGCAAAATAGATCATCTCAAACAAACATTGTGAGAGGTTAGTTTGTTGTTTATCCACAAACATTTCAGAGTGTAACCCTGAATCATTTACAATGACCATTTCACCTGGTTTAAGATCACGAATATATTGAGCGCCGGTTTGTTTAAGAGCACAGGTTTCACTGGCAAAAAACCACGCATTCCCGCATTTTCCTATAGACAGAGGACGATACCCCCATGGATCACGGGCAGCGATAACACAAGATGGCCTCATCAATAAAAAAGCAAACGCCCCGCGTAGTTGTGCCAACGCTCGTGCTATCCGATGCTGATTATGCCTGTAAATTGGATCGGCCAATATATGCAACAGCACTTCACTGTCGGTAGTTGTTTGAAAAATGGACCCTGACTCCTCATACATCTGCCTGAGCGAATCAGCATTAACCAGATTACCATTATGAGCAACAGCCCATGTTCCATCTATACACTGCACAATAATTGGCTGTACGTTTTCTATGCACGAATCACCGGTGGTTGAATATCTAACATGTCCGATTCCAATATTACCTTTTAATTGTTTAATCGTTCTGCTTGAAAAAACTTCGCTCACAAGTCCACATCCTTTTGATGAGCGGATATTCTGACCATCACTTACTACAATTCCAGCACCTTCCTGACCCCTGTGTTGCAATGAAAAAAGACCATTATATAACGTAGATGCAGCATCTTCAAGGCCGTAGACACCGAATATACCACATTTCTCACGAGGGCTGTTTTCCATAGTTTCAGCCATACCTTTCTTTTTTTATATGAGAAAGACCTGAATTAAAAAAGGTCATTTGTAACTTTCATCCCATACTTTCTTGATTTCAAACCATCGCATACTTTTCTTCTTCTTTTTCATTTATACTAAAATCAAGTGAAGCCCCGATGAATTCTTTAAACAATGGATTAGCTTTAAGGGGAGTAGATTGATATTCAGGGTGAAACTGACATGCTATATACCATTTGTGTGATGGTATCTCTATTATTTCAGCTATAAAATCTGAAGATACTCCACTTATTATCATCCCGTTTTCTTCCATTATTTTTTTATATTCGTTGTTGAACTCAAATCGATGCCTGTGCCTCTCCTCTATACACTCTTTACCATATATTCTATAGGCTTGTGTGTCTGGTAAAATTTTACATACTTTTGATCCCAATCTCATGGATCCACCTTGTTTTTTCACATTTTGCTGTCCTTTCATGAGCTGAATAACTTTATCAGCGCAACTGGGATCAAACTCTTCGCTGTTTGCATTCTCAAAGCCACAACACTCCCGGGCGAATTCAATCACAGCACAATGCATTCCCAAACATATCCCAAGAAAAGGGACCATGTGTTTACGGGCGAAACCAGCAGCCATTATTTTACCCTCAATACCCCTATCTCCAAACCCACCAGGAATTAAAATACCATCACATCCTCTTAAAAGCGCCTCAGGTCCGCACTCTTCAATTTTCTCAGATTCAACCATATGTAGCACAACTTTTACATTTTGAGCAATGCCTCCATGAGTAAGTGATTCGTACACACTTTTGTATGCGTCCTGCAAACTTATATACTTGCCCACAATACCTATTTTGACCTGACCATTACAGGGATGAATCAGCCTGTTAAGCATTGTACCCCAATCAGACATATTTAGTGGTTTCACCTGAAGATCCAATTGTTTCAAACAGTGAATATCAAGCTTCTGTTTTTTTAATTCCCTGGGGACCTCGTAGATTGAATTCTCCACATCCTTCTCTTCTATCACAAGCTCTTTATCTACATTACAAAAAAGCGAAATCTTATCCCGGTGTTCTTTGCCCAACTCAACTTCACTTCGACAAATTATAATATCAGGAAAAATACCTATAGATCTCAACAAACTAACACTTTGTTGAGATGGTTTTGTCTTTAACTCTCCTGCAGCCCGAAGGTAAGGAACGAGTGTCATGTGTATAAAGAGTCCGTTTTTACGCCCTATCTCCTGTCTGTATTGTCTAATGGCCTCTAAAAAGGGTAGCGATTCTATATCACCTGATGTTCCACCGATCTCTGTAATGACAATATCTACATCCTCTGACTCGACTGCCTGAATTGATTTTTTTATTTCATCGGTGATGTGAGGAATTACCTGAACAGTTCCTCCCATATACCCACCATCACGCTCTCTTTTAATAACATTGCTGTAAATTCTGCCTGTAGTAAAATTACTTGCCTGGGTACATTCTATGTCGGTAAATCTCTCATAATGCCCCAGATCCAAATCAGTCTCTGCACCATCAGCAGTTACATATACCTCACCGTGCTGATAGGGGGACATCGTCCCAGGATCAACATTTATATATGGATCGAATTTTTGCAATTTTACTGAGTACCCTCTGCGTTTAAGCAGTAGTGCGATAGACGCAGCGGTCAGTCCTTTTCCAAGAGAAGAGACCACTCCTCCGGTAATAAAAATGTGTTTTGTTTGTTGACCTCCCTTTGGCACCAGATCATCCCCTTTCCTAAGCATTATTTTTTTTTCTAATAAATTTTTCTACCGTATCAGCACAGTCTAAACCATCAGCAATTGCCTTCACGACTAAAGACGGTCCTTTTGTTATATCCCCGGTGGCAAAAACACCTTCATGTGATGTCACTCCCTCCTCACTACTCCAAATAAAACCATTATTGCTTCGCTCAAGTCGAAACTCTTCCGCAGAACTAACACATCCTGGCCCCGTAAACCCCATGGCAATCAAAACAAGCTCAGCTTTTAATGTAAACTCAGAACCCGGAATTTCAATAGGATTTTTACCTCCATTTTCATCTTTACCCCATTTAACCTCACAACACCGCACCTCAGAGACTTTACCTTCATTACCTACTATTTTCTTTGTCATTACAGACCATTTTCTCTCTCCCCCTTCTTTGTGACTACTTGACTCTCTTAACTTATAAGGCCACTCCGGCCAGGGAGTTTCGGAGGATCGAACTAAAGGCGGCTTAGGCATAATTTCTATCTGAACGACTTTTTTTGCACCCTGTCTTAAAGCAGTACCAAGACAATCTGAACCGGTATCCCCACCACCTATCACCACTACAGACTTATCCTTAGCAGAAATTAAAGTCTGATCAGACACATTTTCACCACCATTAATTCGATTCTGCAGTGTCAGATACGGTAAGGCATAATGAACCCCGTTCAAGTCACCACCTGGAACATTTAATTGACGCGGTGTTCTGGCCCCCCCTGCTAAAACCACCGCGTCAAAAGTTCTATGTAAATACGATGAAGAAATATCCGACCCTATAGTTACAGATGTCTTGAACGTAATGCCCTCTTCCTGCATCAGTTTAATACGCCTATCGATCACCCATTTTTCCAGTTTGAAATCAGGGATACCGTAACGTAACAACCCTCCTGGTTTTTCTGCACTTTCAAAAACCGTAACAGTGTATCCTTTTTGGTTTAGTTTCCAGGCGACAGCTAGTCCCGCAGGCCCAGATCCAACCACTGCTACATTTTCCTGTTTCCTATGTGATGGTAAAGCGGGTTTTGCCAAACCAGTTTGAAATGCCTGCTCGACAATATTATACTCAATTTGCCGTATATTCACCGGTTCTTCGTTAATCCCTGCAACACAGGAACCCTCACACAATGCAGGGCATATGCGAGCAGTAAATTCGGGAAACGGGTTGGTAAGAGTAAGAATATTCCATGCCTCTGCCCACCTGCCCATAGCTACCAGTTCATTGAATTCGGGTATTACGTTCCCAAGAGTACAACCATAACCATGACAGAACGGTACACCGCAATCCATACAGATTCTTGCCTGATCTGTTATTTGATCTGATGTGAGGAACAACTCAACAGCCAACCAATCATTGATACATTGCGATGCTTTTCTGTATTCAGGTTTTTTTCTTTGTAAAACGTTTTGATTATTCATGCTAACACTTCTTTCGGTTTTGAAATAAACTTTTCTTTTTTTATGCCACTCAGAGCACGTCGGTATTCCATTGGAAACACTTTAATAAAGAAAGGTAGTGTAGCTTCCCAATTTTGTAGAATATCACGAGCATAAACACTTCCCGTATAGGCTACATGCTGTTCAATCAACGATCTTAATTCCCTCACGTCTTCAGAGTTTTTAACCAACTCAAGATCAATCATTTCAAGATTACACTTATTATCAAACATGCCGGTTTTATCCAATACATAGGCGATTCCACCACTCATACCTGCTCCAAAATTCACCCCTGTTTCACCCAGCACAACGACTTTACCTCCCGTCATGTATTCACAGCCATGGTCACCAATTCCTTCAACCACCGCAACAGCACCACTATTACGAATTGCGAATCTTTCTCCTGCCTGACCATTAATAAAGACCTGTCCACTTGTTGCACCGTATAGTATCACATTTCCAGCTATGGTGTTAAAAGTTGTATCATAAGTAGCCTGTGGTGATGGCCTTATAATTACTCTTGCACCAGAAAGCCCTTTGGCGACATAGTCATTTGCTTCTCCTTCCAATATAAAAGAGATACCCTTTGCCCCAAAGGCTGCAAAGCTCTGCCCGGCAGTCCCTTTGAAACTCAGTGTAAGAGTACTCTCAGGCAATCCATTACTACCATAACGTTTAGCCACTTCACTTGAAACTATAGTACCAACACTTCTGTGAATATTTCTGATATCAAACTTAAGATACGTTTTCTTTCTATCTTTTAAGGCTTCAGCACACTTCGATAGAATTGAATAATCGAGAGCCTTTTCAAGCCCATGATTTTGTTTTCTTGTACACCGTGGATCATCATAAGCACTATCAGGACGGTAGAATAACGGTTCAAGATTAAGTCCCTTTGCCTTCCAAAACTCAATTGCGTCATTGGTCTCAAGCAAGTCTGATCGCCCAATCATATCATCAAATTTTCTAAATCCAAGCTGGGCCATGTAACTTCTAAGCTCCTCGGCTACCATAGTGAAATAGTTTACAATATACTCAGGCTTACCGCTGAATTTTTTTCGTAAATTTTTATCCTGAGTCGCCACTCCTACAGGACACGTATTATTGTGACATTTACGCATCATCACACACCCACATACAACAAGTGGCGCAGTAGCAAAACCAAATTCTTCAGCACCCAGTAGCGCAGCTACAAGTACATCCCTACCAGTTCTAAGCTGACCGTCTGTTTGTAATTTAACCCTGCTGCGCAAGCCATTCAACATGAGTGTTTGTTGTGTTTCAGACAGCCCCAATTCCCATGGGATTCCCGCATGTTTGATTGAAGATAATGGAGCAGCCCCTGTACCACCATCATATCCACTTATTAAGATTACATCAGCATGACCTTTAGCCAATCCTGCAGCAACCGTTCCTACTCCGCATTCGGATACCAGCTTCACAGAGATTCTTGCCTCAGGATTGGCATTTTTAAGGTCATAGATAAGTTGTGCGATATCTTCAATAGAATACACATCATGATGTGGTGGTGGTGAAATCAGAGTGACACCTGGAGTAGAGTTTCTAACAGAAGCAATTTGTTCATTCACCTTATGCCCTGGCAGATGCCCCCCTTCTCCTGGTTTTGCACCTTGAGCAATTTTAATCTGTATTTCCTTGGCATTTACAAGGTATTCTATCGTTACGCCAAAGCGTCCGCTTGCGACCTGTTTAATGGCGCTGCAGCTATTATCTCCGTTTGGTAATACTTTATAGCGCGCAGAGTCTTCTCCACCTTCACCACTGTTACTCATAGCACCTAAACGATTCATAGCGATAGCCAATGTTTGATGAGCTTCAATACTTAAAGACCCAAAAGACATTGCACCAGTAGCAAATCTTTTTACAATCTCCGAAACGGGTTCAACCTCTTCAACGGGTATGGGTGAATTTGATTTCTTTATACGAAAAAGTCCTCTTAGAGTACATAGTTTACGTGTTTGTTCATTTATCTGCTCTGCAAATTGGTTATAGATTTCTTTATCATTCTCTCGTGTAGCCCTCTGAAGCAGTTTGATGCTTTGCGGTGTCCACATATGCCGTTCACCATCTTTACGGTATTTATATTGTCCCCCCGAAGGCAAAAAAGAGGCACTCTCTTTTACAGACTCTCTGTATCGTGTATTGGCTTCGACTGCGATCTCTTCAATTCCTAAACCTTCTATTCTGGTAGGTGTACCTTCAAAATACTTCTCAATAACTTCTCTGTTAAGGCCGATTGCCTCAAAAAAACAAGCATTACGATAACTTCTTAAAGTTGATATACCCATTTTTGACATCACTTTAAGTAATCCCTTACAGATAGCTTTTACGTAATTATCTACAGCTTCTGGTGCTGTTACATGCTTTTCAAGCCTTTTATTATTTGCCATTTCTGTAATGGTCTCAAAAGCAAGGTATGGATTGATTGCACAAGCACCATACCCCAATAACAATGCAAAATGTGATACTTCTCTAGCTTCACCGGTCTCAGCAATCAACCCGGTTTTTGTTTTTAATCCTTCACGGATTAATGAATTATGAACAGCGGAAACAGCAAGTAGCATCGGAATTGGTACTTCACCTTCTTTGAGCCCTTTATCACTTAGAACCACTATTCTATACCCTTCACGTACCGCATTTACCGCTCTGTCACACAGGTTAGTGATAGCTCTTTTAAGAACCTTTCCGTTGCCACCAGCTTTAAATTCTGTTTTCAGTACCACGCTTTTAAAATCATCATTTTGAAGTGATGACATGCGCTTAAGATCGTCGTTGGAAAGAATAGGATGACGCATCTTAATCAGCCTCGCGTTTTCTTTTTTTTCTGTAAGAACAGACTCAGTATTCCCTATCGTGGTCATTAGAGACATAACCAGTTCTTCCCGAATGGGGTCAATTGCCGGATTAGTAACCTGAGCAAACATTTGTTTGAAGTACCAGTAAAGCAAATGAGGCTTCTCTGAAAATACGGCCAATGGTTGATCAGACCCCATCGATCCCTTAGGTTCCTGTTCGAATACAGCCATGTTGTTTAGTATGACCTTTTCATCTTCCCTTGTGTAACCAAACAGCATTTGTCTCTTTTTTAAACTGCTTTCATCAGGTAGAACAGGTGTAGCTGCATTATTTCCATAAAGATCTATTCTGTTTTCTTCAACCCATCTTCGATAGGGCTTTCGCCTGGCAAGTGCTAATTTTATTTCACAGTTTTTTCGTAATGTTTTTGCCTCTGTATCAGCCAGAATGATTTGTCCGGGTCTTAATGCGCCCATTTCCTTTACAGTTTCGGGAGGCAAGTCAACAACACCGGTTTCAGATGCCAGCACCATGAACCCATCATGAGTAATCGTATAGCGTGCAGGTCTTAAACCATTACGATCAAGTATTGCACCGACACTTTTTCCATCTGTAAAAACAACTGTCGCGGGTCCATCCCACGGTTCCATCAAACCAGCATGATACTCAAAGAACCCACGCAGATCCGGCCCCATGGGATATTTCTCACCCCACCCCTGAGGAATCATCATAACAGCCGAATGGTGCATTTTACGGCCACAATGTGTAAAAAATTCCATTGCATTATCGAGCGCTGCAGAATCACTGCCTTCTTCCTCTATTACCGGAAGCATCTCTTGTAAAGTATCACCAAACACCTCTGATTCAAGTCCCTTCTCCCGGGCACCCATATTTGCGCGATTGCCTTTAATCGTATTAATCTCCCCGTTATGGGCCAAACAACGAAATGGTTGAGCTAATCTCCATGAAGGAAAGGTGTTTGTGCTATATCGTTTATGAACTACCACCAGGGAACTCTCCATGAGTTTATCCTGCAAATCGGTATAAAACTCCGCCATTTGTGTTCCCTGAAGCATACCTTTGTAGATGATAGTCATGCAGGACAAACTTACGATATAGAAATCATCGATAGCTTTAGTTTCATTACGAACATTGTTGAGCCACATTTTTCTTACTACATACAGCTTCTGTTCTAATTCAAACTTTGTCATGCTATCACTACTAATGAAGCACTGAAAAATAGAGGGGCTTTCGTTGCGGGCTTGCTGGCCTAAGACCTTTGGATTTACCGGCACTTCACGCCACCCTGTCACCTTCAATCCTTGAGACTCAGCGGTCATCTCTCCGATTTTTATACACTTCTCTTTCAGTGCTTTGTTTTTCGGCAAAAAACACATACCCACACCGAAACCTGTATTTTGTGGCAAAACGATACCAAGCTTATCACATTCATTGCGGAAAAAACGTTCTGGTAATTGAAACAACAACCCTGCACCATCCCCGGTATTTGAATCTGCACCGGTTGCCCCCCGGTGCATTAGATTCTTAAGTACCTCGATACCTTTTTCGATGATGCTGTGTGTTTTTTGTCCTTCAATATTAACCAGAAAGCCTACCCCGCAAGCGTCATGTTCATTTGCTGGATTGTAAAGCCCCTGTTTTTCTGGAAAACCCATTTATTACCTCTTTAGATTAAGATAAAAACACATTCATCATTATTTACACCATAAACAACATCTCTGCATATGACGGAAGAGGCCATATATCATTGGGGATCATTTTCTCAAGTGAATCAGCTGCATCACGCATCTTCTCCATAGCACTCAATTTATTGATACCATCCAAATCGATACTTCTCTCCAAAACATCAATTCCTTTAACAAGATTATCCAGCTCAGAGCTGATAACCGTAAGGAGTTCTTTATTACCGGAAGCAGAAATGTTACATTTTTCCAGATTTATAATCGTCTCAGACAGTTGCAACTGATATCTAATGGCAGCAGGCATGATAATCGTTTTTGCCATATGAACAGCTGTTTTTGCCTCAATTGCAATCTGTTTTTCGTACTGTTCCATATACACTTCATAGCGTGATTCAAGTTCTGCCTCGCTTAAAACACCATACTTGGAAAAAAGATTCCTTATCTTTTCAGTTTGCAGAGGTTTAAGAGCTTCCGGGGTGACTGGAAGATTGGCTAACCCACGAGCTTTAGCCTCTGTAACCCAGTCATCGGTGTAATTATCTCCATCGAAAAGAATACGTTTGTGTTTTTTTACGATGCCCTGAAGCACTCCTGGCAGTACATCTGCTAAGTTTCCATCTTCAGCCATTTGCTTTTCAAGGCGAGTGCAAATCGTATCAAGCGCCTCAGCCATGATTGTATTCATAACCACATTTGGGCCGGCACAACTTTGTTTAGAACCCACAGCGCGAAACTCAAACTTATTACCCGTAAAAGCCAACGGTGATGTTCTGTTACGATCAGTAGTATGGCGTGGTAATAATGGCAGAGAAGAAACCCCTAGTTCAATACTGTCACCCTTGCGGCTTGATCCTTTCACCCCATTTTCTATCTGTTTAATAATTTCCGTCAGATCATGACCGAGATACACTGACATAATAGCAGGGGGGGCTTCGTTGGCCCCCAAACGATGATCATTTCCAGCCGAAGCAACCGAAGCACGCAAAAGCTCAGAATGATCATCGACTGCCTGTATCAGTGCGCAAATCATAGTAAGAAACTTAGCATTTTCATGAGGATTTTTCCCAGGTGAAAGCCAGTTTTTCCCATCAGGGCCACATACTGCCCAGTTGTTATGTTTTCCGGATCCATTAACTCCTGCAAATGGTTTTTCATGAAGCAAACAAACAAAGCCATGCTTATCCGCAACGCTTTGTAACACCTCCATGACTATCATGTTGTGATCTACCGCGAGATTAAGCTCCTCAAAAACCGGGGCAAGTTCAAACTGTGCTGGTGCCACCTCATTGTGCCTTGTTTTGGCGGGTATTCCCATACGCCACAGCTCGTGGTCAAGATCAGTCATAAACTCCATAACCCTGAGTTTAATTGCTCCAAAATAATGATCTTCCATCTGCTGATGTTTTGCGGGAGAACAACCAAATAACGTCCGACCAGTTTGAATCAGATCCAGCCTACGGCTTACTAATTTTTTATCGACCAAAAAGTACTCCTGCTCTGCACCAAGAGTAGCATATGCCCGTTTGCCTTTGTTATCTATACCAAACAGATTTCCCAGACGGCACAACTGCTTTGAAAGTGCATCCATTGATCGCAGCAAGGGTGTTTTTTTATCAAGCGCTTCTCCTTTATAGCCGCAAAATACAGTAGGTATACACAACACCCCCCCATTTGCACACTCTTTTATAAAGGCAGGACTGGTAGGATCCCAGGCAGTATACCCTCTTGCTTCGAAGGTTTCACGCAATCCGCCTGAAGGAAAACTGGAAGCATCAGGTTCACCCTGAATCAACTCTTTACCTGAAAACTTCATCAAGGCACCACCATCATGATTTGGAACCAAAAATGACTCATGTTTTTCGGCGGTAGCTCCGGTCAGGGGCTGAAACCAATGGGTAAAATGAGTTGCACCCATCTCAAGGGCCCAGGTCTTCATTGCCTCCGCAACATCATCGGCTATTTCAGAATCCAGGGTATCCCCGGCTCTTATCGTTGCACTTAAAGATTCAAATGTGCCTTCGGAAAGATAATTACGCATCATTTTCATGTTAAACACATTTTCCCCAAACTCCTCTATTACTTTTTTTCCAAGAGTATCCATTCTTACCTTACCCCCTGTTTTGTTTGAACAATAAGATTTTTACTTTTCATGTGCAAGTAACAAGCAGAAAGCGTACCAACCTTTTAAAGCTCATCATCAAACTGCTTAAGTGTTTGTATTTAGAGGGGTTATATTATCTTTACTAAATTTAACAAATTACACTATGGTTAAATTTTGTTACATAATTGTGCCCATCCAGCACGAGAATTACATTTTTGTATTACGCTGTAATCCACACCAAAGCAGCCAAACAAAAACCATCAAAAGTTATCTAAAAAGGCCAGTATTAGATCAATGAAGATAAGTGCCGATCGATCAGATTCAGTGAATGAGAGAAGGAATGCAGATGTTCAGGAAAGGGGAAAGACCCGCACACTTACCTTAGCAGTGCACAGGGTCTTTAGAGCAGAAAAGCTTAATTAGTCTTTCTTAAGGGAGTGGTCCAAAGATACACAGTGCTCTGGCCACCACCTTCACGTCGAACCGTTGCTTTAACATCTGGCTCCACACCGGCCATATTAAATTCGTGAGAGACGATTCTTGATCCGGGTTTTAGTTTTTCAAGTTGTGGAATAAGCCGAACATTAAGATCGGGAAGAAGATACAGAGTGATAACTGAAGCTTCACTCAAATCGAGTTCAAAAATATCCTTCTCCTCTATTGTAACAAGATCCTCAACCCCGGCTTCTTTTACGTTTTGAATCGATTTATCGACCATTTCAGGATCAATTTCATATCCATACGCTCTAACACCCGCTTTTTTGGCAGCAGCAATAACGATCCGGCCATCTCCTGAGCCCAGATCGTACACTACATCATCTTCTTGTACATCAGCCAGCCTCAGCATTATTTCAACCACCTCGTGGGGTGTTGGAACATAATGAATATCAGGTGTACGCTGGGGCCTTCTGGCAGTATCACTGGCAGTCACAGCTAAAAACAAAAGTCCTGAAAGTGACAGCGTTTTGATTAGCATACATTTAACTTTAAACATTACATCTCCCTTTGTTTAGTTTTTTGTAAAAGTTTTTTCTCCCGGGTAAAACCTAACCAGTAAAACGGTATGCCCGCCATAAGTAATGTCATACCAAAAACAGACAAACCCTTAGCATAAATGATGCTATTATATAGCATATAAAAACAGGTAAAACAGAATATTAAAGGTAAATAAGGATACAGTGGAACAGAAAATGACCGTTTGAAACTCCTGTTCTTTATTCTAAGTATAAAAAGTGAAATGCCGCTTAGCAATAAAAAGAGCCAAAACACAGGAGCTGTTCCTGCTACAAGTGTTCCAAATCCCCCTCCATACTGTTCCCAGGGTAGCTTATCCAAACCTATCACTACAAGGAATCTGTCAAGAGCAGAGCGACCTGCTTTTGTACCCACACCAAAAATCATCAGCAGCGTAATCAGACACTGAACTAAAAAGGAGATTGCCGGAGTACCGAATCGTGATGACCAGCGCCCCAAAACAGAGAACGTTTTATGATCCAGCCCCATCGCAGCATACACCCGTGAACCTGTTAAAATGGAGCCGTTAATCGAGCAGAGAACAGAAAGGATCACAATCATGCTCATTATTTTTGCGCCTGCACTTCCAAAGCTTAACTGCAACACTTCAGAAGCTGGAGCAGCGGAGTTTCTGAGCCCCTCAAAACCCAAACCATACAGATAGCCCACATTTACAATGATCGAAACCAAAGTAATCACACTTATACTTATAAGTAGCGCTCTTGGTATATTTTTGCCTGGTTCACGAACCTCCGCCGCTACAAATGCCGCCTCGTTCCATCCCCCAAATGCATAAAGAACCATAATCATTGCCAGGCCTACCCCGGGGCCACTTCGTGCATTCTCAACCAAAAACGCGTTTTCACTACTAACGAAAAAACCTGCCATAATTACTGCAGCTAATCCAAGCATTATGGAAATGGTAAGAAGATACTGAGTGGTTTTCCCAAATTTTACTCCAATTATATTTACTACAGTCAAAGCTACTACTACAGCAGCAGCAAACCACACCTGATCAACTGTCGCAAACAGTTGTGTAGCATACCTGGCAAACACATAGGATAGAGCACCTATACTACCTGTTTGTATTACCACCAAACGCCCCCACCCAAACAGATACCCCACACAGGGATGAAAGGCTTTGGTAAGATAGGTATAATCTCCTCCCATGTGAGGGTAACTTGTTGCCAGCTCAGCGTAACAGAGTGCCCCCACTATGGAGAGTACCCCGCCCAACAACCAAATCCCAAGACCATGCCAGGGGGTAGATACATTGTTAAATACAATAGGAGGGATCTCAAAAATCGAAACCCCAATTACTATCCCTACTATTATGCTCACACACCCCCAAAGACCTAAATGGCGCTTTAGCCCCCCATTGTAGGACTGTAATTCATATATGGTTGTGTTACATGAGTTTGGTTTTCTGATAACCGGTTTTTCCAATGTTGTACTATCAGACATGTATTCCTCTTCGAGGCTCCTAAAATACAATCAAATATATTAATTGAGATAAGTTAAACTCAAAGTAGCCTACCAAAACTACTAGTTTCCATTCAAAAAAGAGAGAAAATGATCGTACCGACCCTTAGGGTAGGAGTTTAATTACAACGCTGCAGATTTAAGAAGCTACATTTTTTTAGCAGGTTTAAAAATAGTACCTCAGACGTGCTGCCAGAAGATTAGGTAATTGCCCAAAAACGGTCCCATCATCACCGATATAGAGTTGAGCGATTGTTAGAAGGTCAAGGTTCGTTGCCACAGACCAGTCCAGAGATGGCTGAAGAAGAAGAGACTGATCATCAGGATTAAACATCACCGAAAGAGCTCCCTGTAGAAGTGGAACAAATGGATAGGATACAGAACTATACAGAAGAAATCTGGCAGGGGTAAGATTTTTGGCATTGATTTGGGGAGACAGCAGAGGAACAGTATCTACGATCCCATTATCACCAAAACCGTTGTACAAAGCTTCCCCGATAACATGCAAACCGTTGGCGAACATGTAATCGCCCGAAATTGCTGTTACAGTCGTGAGCTCATCTCCTATATCTACCCCATCATCTTCACTAAGAAACGGAAGATAGGTACTGAGCTCTCCCCTGAACCCAGCCCCTCCAATTGAACCAGACCAGGAAAAGCCTCCCGCAGCATCCAGCCCAAAAAATCCTCCCTGAAACTGAAGGTCGTAATTAAAGCGGTTAAAACGGTAGAGCAGTGCATATACCCGCTCCTCTCTGTGCTCAGAAGCCCCAAGTGCTGCCTCAAATAACGATAACACCCCGGGATAGTACTGAACACGCAATGCATCCGAACCAGGTCGCTCCTCGTAATCAAAATCAAGGTATTCATAGGCATTAAACCAATCATTGGGGTTCCAAACATAATTGGTGCCCCAGTTCACCCGCTGCCTGCCCACAGTTACCCGTAAGCTGGGGCGTGAGTAGGACAGATACAGGCGATCCATGTTAAGCACCGTAATACCGCCCCAGGCGCCGGTAAGATCCATTATACCCCTGTCTTCGCCAATAATATCAACCACCGGACTCTCTAACCCAAACGCCTCAGCCTGCTCACCCCAAAACACCTGAAGCCTCACAGCACCATGTAATGTAACCGGCACAACGGGCAGAAAATAGGTAAAATCCAACCGTGAGTGAATCAGGTAATCTAAAAACTGCTCATCGGGATCAAAACTGAAACTGTAAATAGGCATTCCACCCAAAAAACCCCGAACTTCTGTATTTTGCTCTGAGGGCAACCATTGTGCCCCGGTTTCAAAGCCAATCACCACAAGTGCCAACATCGCAAGCACAATGTTGTCCTTTTTTCCTGTAACGCTGCGCCTCCACCAACTATCTCTCACTGTCATCCCTAACCTCCCCGTCGAGAAGACTCACCACCCTTCGTGCACGTTTAATTACCCGTTCATCATGGGTGGAAAAGAGAATGGTGGTTTTAAGTTTTGAATTAAGCTCAGCCATCAAATCCAGAAGGTTTTCAGCGGATCTGGAATCAAGATTTGCGGTTGGCTCATCGGCCAGAACAAATTTGGGCTTTGATGCCAAAGCACGTGCAACTGCAACCCGCTGCTGCTCACCACCAGAGAGTTGAACCGGACGGTGATCAGCCCGTTTTTTCAACCCAACAGCTTCAAGAAGCTCAAGGGACCGGTTACGTCTTTGGTGCTTATCAACCTTTTGAAGCATCATTATAAATTCGATATTCTCTTTTGCAGTTAATACAGGGATAAGATTATAGGCCTGAAAAACAAACCCTATATTAAATAATCTAAAGTCGATAATTTCACCCGAGGACAACTTCCCGATATCTGTTTTGTCTATAACAACGGTGCCCTGAGTTGGCCTGTCCAATCCACCCAACAAATGCAGCAGCGTACTTTTCCCCGACCCTGAAGGTCCCACAATAGCGGTAAACTCCCCATCCAAAATCGTAAGGTTAACACCATTGAGGGCTTTTACAGGAACCTCTGATTCGTGATACTCTTTTTTTAAATTGTTAGTTGTTATAACTTCCACAGCCATTTTTCTA
The DNA here is from genome assembly GCA_029688955.1 of Chitinispirillales bacterium ANBcel5. Lineage (NCBI taxonomy): Bacteria > Pseudomonadati > Fibrobacterota > Chitinispirillia > Chitinispirillales > Chitinispirillaceae > Cellulosispirillum > Cellulosispirillum alkaliphilum. The sequence goes on from JARUKZ010000002.1 coordinate 129,653, forward strand.
CCTTTCAGTCTGTACGTAACGCATCAGCCGGCCTGAGCCTGAGGGCCTTTAACGCCGGGTATAAAGCCGAAAGCACCGCTACCACTATGACCATTAGCCCCAGTACCGGATACATTGTCCAGGGCAGTTGAGGGTAGAGGATCTCACCGGTGCCAAATTCAGCAAGACCTTCTGCAAACACCGAAAGATCGATTCCTGTTTCTGACACCACCGAGATAAGCACAAAGGAAAACACCATGCCCACAACCGCTCCGGTGACCGAAAGCACCACCGTCTCAAGCACAATCATGGAAAACAGCGTCCCACGCTTCATCCCCACTGCCATAAGCATCCCAATCTCCCGGGTGCGCTCAAGCACCACCATAAGCATTGTATTTACTATTCCAAAGGCAAGAGCAAGAAGGATAACTATCAGAAATATGTAGAGAAAAACATCCAGGGTCGAGGCGATATAATCAAGTTCAGGGGCTAAATCACGCCAGGTCTCTACACACATCCCCTCAGCCATCTGTTCTATGTACACCATTGAAGTATCCATTGCTTCCATAGTGGTAAAGAGTATCGATACCTGCTGAAACCGCTGCTGGTCCATCTCCAGATGAGGAGCCAGATCATCCGAACGCACATATATTGTACTGCGGTCAAACTCAGCCGACGGAGTGCGGAAAAGCCCGCTAACCCTGAATGCCCCGCCACTAATCACCCCTTCAACGTTTTGAAATGTTAATACCAGCCTCGAGCCCACGCCGATATCCAGCCGCTCCGCAAGCTCCTGTCCAATCACTGCAGGATTGAGCATTGCAGTATCAAAATACTGCCCTTCGATAATAGATTCGTCGATTATCGTAAGATTCCGCTCCATAGACGGAATAACCCCCAGCATCTCCACCCCCATCGCCATTCTGGGAGATGAGGCCATTGCGTCTACAAGCATCCGTGGCGCAGCAGCACGAACCTGCTCCATTGTAGTAATCTCAGAGGCTATACCCATCGCATTTGGTACATACAAGGAAAGATCTCGTTCCCTGCGATAATCGGGGTGAGTAATCTGAACGTGAGAGAGTCTGGTGGTGAGTGAAACAGACACAATCTGATCCCCCATACCAAGCATCACCGCCGTTGCAAACAATCCGGCAAGCAACCCCACGGCTATGGCACACATGATGATGAGGCTTCTGGTTTTATTTCTCCAGATATTTTTCCACGCCATTTCAAAAAACACTTACACAAGCCCCCAAAATTTATCCATGCAACTGATCTGAAATATTAAGTTTGCGAACCGACAAAACCGGATACAAACACGCCACAAGCGAAATTACCATTACCACTATCCCCTGATTAATAAAAATTGATGGACTAACCAGAAAAGGAATCAGCGGATCGAAACCAAATTGACGCATAGCCTGAGCGGTATCTCCGGTTAACACTATTGGATTAGCCCTCATATATAGAAGTATGGGTACAGAAACAACGATTCCGCTTAGTGTTCCAAGTAATCCTATCACCACTGTTTCAATAAGCAGTATCAGGCTCAGCGCCCGGTTTTTAAGCCCTATGGCAACCATGATGGCAAATTCCCTGCGTCGCTCAGCCATCATCATCATCACTGTGCCAAAAACCCCAAAAGCAATTACCAGATATAAAATCCCAAGCATAATTAACCCCTGGGCATCGTCCAGCTCAATTATCTGCACCAATTCCGGTAGCATCTCTCTCCAGGTAAGAACGTCTATATCGTTTCCATAAATACCCCAGATCTGGTCCCTTACACTCCACAGTCTGTCAGGCCTGTCTATCATAACCGCAAGTGAAGTAATTCTTTGGGGCATAGAATAAAACCACTGCGCATCTTCAAGGCTCATATATAGCATACTCTGATTAAGATCGGGAAGAGGCAGATCAACGATACCCTCTACCAGAAACGCGCCGGCGGCACTCATTCCGTAATACCCCTGCCCCAAAAGAATAACCGTGTCCTCAGGTGAAACGTTAAGGTACTCTGCAAGACCACTTGCGATTAGTACCCGCTCAGAACTCCCCCCGGAAAGATAGGTGCCCTCAATAAGCTGCTCCTCAAGATTGTTCATCCTGTTTTCTGCCTCAGGATCGATGCCGGTCACTACCGATGCGCGCGTTTGATCGCCCGATGATGCCAAAGCGAACGACTCTATCCGCGGCACCACATGGGTAACATCCTCAAGCGCCATCACCTCTTCCACCATCTCCTGACGATACTGCATGCTGTTTTCAAGGCTTCTGGTCTCCCAAAACTCCTCACCCTGCACCTGAATAAACCCCGTAGAGATTCTGACAGTATTGGTTATCATGTGTTCGTAGGTACCAAGCTGCATCGAACGGATAAAAAGAACCAGTATCACGGCAAAGAAGATTGATGCGGTGGTGATAAGCGTGCGGTGGCTGTTACGCCAAAGATTTCTCCATGCCATAGTAACAAAAAGCATCATGGGATTTCTACCTTATGGTTCTCATGTTTTGCTGAGAGAAGAACCCTTCATCGATATCGATATCAAACTCCAAATCATCATATTCCATAACTGTGCTTTGCCCCTGCTCATCAACAGGCACCATCTCCCAGCGGGTAGGAATCTCCCTTCCCCCCAGTTCACGAACAGAATCGAGGGTAAGATCATTAACCAGCACCCCGTCTTCATCGTAATACAGTGCGCGACGCTGGTTATAATCATCTTTGGTTACCCACATCTCTACCCTGTCCCATACTACCGCAGCTTCAGGTTTTGGAACCATCTCTACGCGCCAGGCCTCCATCTGTTCCACCGTTGTATCGGGAAGAAAAGAATGTTCATAATCATCGACGATTGAAGCCTCCTGCACCAGATCATCATTGGTAAAGTCTGAACCCATCCAGGACTGAGTCATCATTGAAGGAGGGATTCTTACTACTCTCTGAATAGATGGCACCCACTGCCACACTTCATTGTAACGTTTAAGAAAGGAGGTACCCCGATCCCTTGGAGGTGAGAGGATATAGATCATGGAAAAATCCTGGCTAAGGGAGTAGGCGCGTACAGAAAGTTCTCTGGTCCAGTCGGGTCGTATGATACGCATAGTCATCTCCGCACGGCTGGACTCTCCCCTCATCCGCTCATCAACCCTGCGCACCACCTCCGTTGCGTCCTGCGCCCAAAGTAAAGAACAAAATGATACTGCTGCAAGGATTAAAACAACTTTAACGCCCATAATAAAGCCCCTTTTATCTAAAAGCACTACCCGGGTATTCGCGACATCAACAAAGACGCAAATTTTATTCCACCAGTTCACAGTGTTAATTTCAATCTGGCCTGGTGATTGATTGTTAATTATTACAGGTGGATTTTAATTGAGGTGGTTTATGGTACTCTGGGCCATTATCTTTGCAATAATAGCACTGATCGCTGGCATCCTGAAGTTTACGGAAGTACCGGGCCATATATCAGCCATTGCAAAAGGGCTTTTTTTTGTGTTTCTTATACTCTTTGTTGTCTCGTTTTGGATACAGGTGTTGTGATGATTAAAATAGTAATTTGTATAGTAATTTTTACTTTGTGGGTTAAAACAGCTAACGCGCAGACCAATGAAAACGTTTACGATTCTCTGTCATCACTGAAAAAAGGGTGTGATCCGGTAGATGAGTTTATACGCCACTTTCTTATTCCACAGATAATTAAAACAGATGATGGCGGATACCTGATAGTAGCCGGAGGAAAAGTACAACTGTTTGACCCTTTTCTCAATCTAAAAAAGGAAGTGGAGCTTAAACCAGATCTCCATAGGTTACAACAGCTCCTTAATCAAATCCGAGAAATCACCGACACCACAAGCAATTAATATGAACAATCTTACGTTCTCAGCAACAAAATACAGCTCAGCTTGATTTTTCCCGGGGCGAAATCTTTTTTTCAATTGCCTTATTCTATCTTACACTTTATTGACCATTTAGCTTAGGTTGTAATTTTTTTGATGAAAACAGTAATTGTGCTCCTTTTTAGCGCTACCCTGCTCTATAGCAGCCAGGATATCCAATGGAAAAAGCTCTCTGAAGGTCTTGAATACGGAAAAGCCCTCTCCTCCCTTTATCTTCCACTGGATAGTGTCTATATCAATCTGCTTCGTATTGACCCCGCCCACTATAAGCTTCAGCTCTTTAACGCCTCTCATCCCACCCAGGGCTCTGCGATGAGCGCACGTGCCTGGGCGAACCAAGAGGGGCTTACGGCCGTAATCAATGCAGCAATGTATCAGCAGGACCATCTAAGCAGTGTGTCCTTTATGCAAAATAATGACCATATCAATAACCCACGCCTCTCCAAAGACCGCACTGTACTTGCTTTCGATCCACTGGTGCAGGGGATAGCTCCGGTAAGAATCATCGATATGGAATGTGATGATTTTGATTCCTTACGAGAGCAGTATGGAAGCTTTGTGCAGTCCATACGGATGCTCTCCTGCACGGGACGAAACGTATGGCAGGAAAATACAAGACGATGGAGTATTGCAGCTGTAGGTACCGACTCTTCCGAAAACCTTCTCTTTATTCATGTGAGGGCACCCCATTCGGTACACGAATTGATAAACATTTTAATAGAACTGCCAATCGATCTAAATCGGGTGATGTATATGGAAGGTGGTTCACAGGCACAGCTCTATTTTGAGAGCGAAAAAAGAAACTATCAATTCATAGGAAATTACAGCTCAGGTGGCAGAGCGTTCACCATCTCTCCACTGCCCAATGTTCTGGGAATTTCCAGAATATCAGAAAGTGACTAACTCTATGAGTCAAAAGGAAACTACTACTCGTTTCAATTTTCTACGCAGGTTCTGGAAAATAGTAAAAACTCTCTTTTTAGCCTATGCAGTTGTTTTCTCTCTGGTAGTTACCGCTCTTATTATAAGCGCATACATCTTTATCTCCAGACCCATACGTGAGGTCAGAGAGCTAAAAGTAAACAACCCCACCGAAACAGCATTTATGGCCCAGCACAGTGAGCGCCTTTCTCATAACCCCGCCAGCTCAATCGACCAGGAATTTGTACCTATTACTCAAATCTCACCCTGGCTTAAAAAGGCGGTTCTGGCAGCAGAAGATGACGGTTTCTTTACTCATCCGGGGTTCGACCTTGATGCAATTATTGCAGCGTTTGACTACAACAGAACACAGGGTGAAAACATACGGGGAGCAAGCACTATCACTCAGCAACTTGCCAAGAACCTCTTTCTCAGTCCCGAAAGAAGCTTTAGGCGTAAAGCTATAGAACTTGGTTACACGTTGCTTCTTGAGCACTATCTGAGTAAAGACAGAATTCTTGAGCTCTACTTAAATTACGCCCAGTGGGGTGTTGCTATATTTGGGTGTGAAGCTGCGTCGTGGTACTATTTTAATAAACCAAGTTATGAACTTACTCTCTATGAAGCAGCACGGATGGCAGCGGTGCTCTCCATGCCCTCAAGACTCACGCCTCACCACATCACCTCTCCCTACATGCAAAGCAGGCTCACTGTTATCGCCAACAATCTCTACTATCGGGGAAGTATTGATAAAGAGCAGTATATGATGCTCACTGAAAACGAACCGCCCGAAATTGTGGAGCAAAATACAGGTGTAGAATAGACATCTAAGCGTGAGGTTGTTTTTTTTCTCCTGAGATATACTGTAGCCAAAGAAATATTTACATAAGAATCGGAAATACGATTACCAGAGAACAGCATCCCAAAAAAAATTAAGCCTTCCCCCCCGATGCTTACTCTAAAAAGTTACCATCTCTATCCCAGCGAGCATCTCTGAGTACCCCATCACTATCCTGGTATGCGCCTACTATTTCGTCTGAAGCAACAATTCCTGTTAACACTATCACCAAATCATCACTTTGAACAATCTTCATCTCAAAGCTTCCGGTATAGTTTTCATATCCGGGCGATAGTGGTTGATCAGGGATCAGTGTATAGGTGATTTCGCGCTGCTTTCCCACAGATTTCCTTGTAAACTGTGACCATTCCAGTATTAGAAAATCACTGAGCGGTGGAGAGTCCTGATCGAGTTTGACCTTGTATACAATGCTATCCATAAAGAGTGAATCGGTATCATCTGCTATGGTGTAATCATGAATGTATATCGAATCACCGGCACTAAAGTTTTTTCCTCCATCTGTTCTCTGGAAATACATTACCGTACTTCTCCCCTCAGTCCATTCCTTTTTTCGCTCATAACTGGTTAAATAATCGGCTCTGGGATCATTATGAAAGTAAGTAACAGTATAGTTTTTTTCTTTTCTCCAACCTTCATCTCTAGAAAACCTGATTTTATGGATTTCAACCGGTGTAGAATCCCGGTTATCATTAACAGGAACAATATACTCACTATCGCCCGAAGGTTTCATATCCAAATAGTAAAGTGTATCTTCATTCATACGGTAAATCATGTTATAAAAAAGTGTTCCATTATCTTTGGAGGTTAAAAACGACCTGTCTTCTCCGGCATCAATGCCTTTAGCCGCAGTAGTGATGTGAATATCGTTATAAACCCAGTGTCGATGCAAAATCACTCTGTTATCATCTGATTTGGGATCAAGTAACACACCATCTCCATCCAAATCTTCATAGTTATATCGTAGTGTAAGCGATGTATTTACAAACTCCATCATCCCTCTTTTAGCTACAATCAACGTATCAGGCCAGAAACGATAACTGGATGTATCCATAATATCTATGGAATCTGAATGATAGAAGTAGTATACATGAATAATCCCCTGCCTTAGATCAGAAAAAGAGAGGCGCAATGAGTCTACATATGAAGTATCTCTTTTTACCTTTTTTTGTGAAACTGAATAGTTTTCAGGTACAATGTCAAATTCTGCATAACCGAGAACTGAGTCTATATCAACTATATCGGGTATGGATACTGTGGTTGCTGTATTTTTGCAAAGGATTGCCCCCAATTCGCTCATGGCGTTTGGAAAATCATCTCCTCCTCCGGCGACTTCACTTACACACCCAAAACCAACGCTCAAAACAAACAACAGAAGTATCACATGTAATAAACATCTTTTTTTCATCTGTTTTTCCTCTCTGCTGTTCTGGGAAAGAATTGAACGTTTAGCTGCATAACCCGGTCAGCTTCCTTGTCATCACTCTGCACAAGTTTCCACACCTGTTCTCTAAAGGTTTCGACTAATTGAGCAATTTTCTCTTCCGTTTCCCCGGAAACACTTACCAGCGCAGTAGAGATATGTCGTTTTTCAAAACTACGGTTCATCAGAGCATCAACAGAGTGAACAATCCAATCCCTTTTGATCTGTTTCAACATGTCGCTTAAGGTATCAGGGGGTTCGATAAATTCACCACTTACCTGATATCTGCCATCTTCATTCTGGGAAAGCAGCCCCCAGTCACAGAGGTCACGGATACATTTTTTTACTATAGCGGTGGGGATGGGAGGGTTAATGAATTGTCCCAGCTCCTCATAATCGCCTCTAAAATCCATAGCCATTACCGCAGTTCTAATAAGAGGGTAACGATAGTCCTGGTAGTATTTATTCAATGAAGGATTAAGACGGGCAAAGGAGCTTCGGTTTCTGCGAAAAACCAATTTTGAATACACTTTGCGCTTTTCGTCACTGTCAGAAGTATGATTGTATTTAACAAGGAGCTTAAGATATTGCGCTTCAGCCACAGAGAGAGAAAAGACAGAAATCATCTTTTCTGTAGCAGCCACACTGAGCTTTCGTCTGCCTTTAATTACATCATTCAGAAATCCTGGGTTAGAAAACCCCGCTTCACGCGCAAAACGCCGCTGAGAATAGGTGGGGTCAGCTAAAGTTTTTTGTCTGTAACGGTCTCGAAGATACACCCGATAGTCGTCATATCCGTATATATTCATTCATACACTCATACATCAGTGGCTCAATTGGCCCGTTTTTTCAAGTACAGCTTAGGTTACTTTGGCACCGTTTATAGAATCATCTTGAATATAATATAAGCGAATTTGACTCATTTTGATCCTTCTAATTAAGTGCTGATTACACCCATAGTTTTTTTAAGCTTCTATAACAATGTATTACACTGGTTTGGCTGCACTTTTTTGTTCACACCAAACCAAAAATTGATTACACTGTTTACTTGAAAATTCAGGATTCAACAGACCCCAAAAAAAAGCTCCCGCAGGAGCTTTTTTTTAACTGGCTTTGGTGTATTATCTATAAAGCATTGTAACCGATCGTCTGGACATATTTGCCTGGGCCATCATCGACATCGCGGCCTGCTGGCGGATATCCTGATCGATCACATTTGCCATCTCAGCAGCTTCATCTATCTTTGTTAAAGTCGAACTCATAGCAGTGGTATTATCGATGGCCACATCAGCCATTCTTTCCTGCGAAGAGAGCTGAAACTCAAGTCCCTGTAGTGAACCGATATATGCCTGCATCCCTTCAATCGCCTCATCCACCTCTGCTTCAGAGGCAGCAGTTGCCAGATTTGCCAGCTTATCGTCTTCCCCCACCTTACCAAATTCGGTAAAATCCAGAGATACTCCCCCTTCACCGGCTACCGTTTTTACTGATCCCCAGTCGGTTCTGTACCACACATTTTCACCAATTTCGGCGGTAATCTTATCTGCTATACCATCCATAATCTGAGAAGCGGCATTATCCTGGCCATTGGCGAACAGCTCTTTTGCCTCTCTTAGATCATCCATGATATTATCGGCCATACCGATAGCGGTGGAAACGTTTATTCTGGCTTCCGTAAGATCAGCTTTTGCCGCCTGGAACCTGCTGCGATCGGCATCAATTGATACCAAACGAGTATAGCTGACCAGATCTTCAGATGCTCGTTCAAACCGTTTGCCGGTAGAGATACGCCGAAGCGATGTTGCCATGGAGTCTTGTGCACTGGTAAAAGCTTGCGTCATCGACCGTGTTGCACCATTAAGCCTGTCCATCCCTAAGCTCATAGGACCTCCCTTGTGTGGTTTATTCTGACATCCATATCACCTGACAAAGCTTCCCCACTCTGCTTGTGACATTGTTATATCATCTCCTATTTAGCTTATCGGCAGGAATGACTAAAACTTTAAAACTTATTTTGAATAAAAAAAGAAAAAAACAATCTCAGAGCATTTTTTATTTGCTGCACTAATCCCCATTAATGTATATTAGCTCTTCCTTGATAATTGAGCTCCCTTCGTCTAGTGGTTAGGACTCAAGATTTTCATTCTTGCAACAGGGGTTCGATTCCCCTAGGGAGTACCAAAGGCGACCTACTTAATAGATAGTGGGTCGCCTTTTTTTTTGGGGAACCATTTGACTACACTCCATCTTTGTATTCCAAATTCCACATTTTGACTACGTGTCGCCCGGGGCGAAGGTGGCCACCCCCCAGTAAGGTCTGATGGCAAGTGAAAGGTTCATCACGGGGGCGCCAAGAAACTTGCTTGCCCCGTGTAAGCGTGAAGGGTTCAGGTGTTGTGTGGAACATTAGTAGTTTTCTAAACGTATTTACCCACTTACGGATAATTTCAGGGAATCCACCTCTTATTAGGGGCTTTAATAAAGCCGGCACAGGAATGTTCAATAAGTAGTGAGGCTATGAAGAAAAGCTTACTTTTACTAACTCAATTCCGTCCACAACGGGTTGCGGTACGCCTGTAGTTTTTGCCACTCCTATTTTTGGCGGGCGGTCCTGCTCCGTGGTAGAAACTATGGCGCACAACGTTTAATGATATCCCTACTCCAATCTCTGAATTCCAAATTCCTTATTCTCTCATTCCAAATTCCTCCCCCCCCTGTCAGAATGAAGCAACCAGGTGTGCTCCGATATCCCCGTTACGAGAGAATGTTGGTACAAGGTCGACACGAAGATTGGAATATTTTGCATTGTACAGGGCAGTTCGGGCATATCGTGATGAACGGACCAGGGAGCTTATCCATAAGACATCTGCGGCAAACCAAATGGCAGCGAGCTTACCAAACCTGGGTGGGGGGGAATATACGGTGGCCAGTTTTATAGCAAGACCAGCAGCATAGAGTCCCCATACACCAGGACGAGGTGCATCTATTTCAGCATCTGCTAAAAGTCTTCGAACCCCTTGAGCACCTAACCCCGATACTACAGGACCGGCAGCATAGATAGTGAAGCCAGTTATAGCGATACCTTTTAAAATAGAAATTTTTTCAGGGTGTGTGCTATTCCCAACTATAATCATCCCGGCAAAACACACCAGAGGACCACCAACATAGAGCACTGGTCCCAAGTTAGTGGCCCATCGCGCGCGACGCAGTTTGGTGTCAAAATTAAAATCATTCGTGCTGTGTTCTGTAACTGACCGGCTGTTATCTACGCTTATACTCTCATTGTTTAAACTGAATGTAACGTGGCTGTCAGTTTCTGCCTGAGAATAAAGGTGAAGAGTGAGTATCAGGCATACCGTGGTTATTGAACGCATAGATCCTCCGGATGTAATGATGGTGGTAGACAGTTTAGAAGCCTTGTGTGTATTGCTTGGTTTCATCAGGTTTCCATCTGTACTCTTTATATAAGCATCATAGATTTAAAATAGTTGAATGCGCTTACATTGTAAATATTTCAGTAGATAAGGTTCACAATAGCAGATATCTCACTTCAGTAGACCCCTTTTTAGAAAAAACCATGCATTTTAGTCATAAGTACCCCTCAACAGTTCAGTTACATTGTATCCCCCCTTTGTGTTTATTACAGTCCCCTGAATACTCTCATTCTTTGCAATTCCAAATTCCTTATTCACCCATTCCAAATTCTTTTTACGTGTCGCCCGAGGCGAAGGTGGCCACCCCCCAGTAAGGTCTGGTGGCAAGTGAAAGGGATAAGTTCTGTGAGTTCCTCTGCTGGTATGTAGATTATTCTGCGTAAAATGTGCCTTTTAACTGGATATAGACTTAGTTCAACCGTTCGGCGCCACTCACCCGTTCTGCCAAATGCGCATAGACGCGCTCTTTAACACCTGGTTTTTTTATGGAGAGAGGAAAACCGGTCAAATAACTTGAGATTAGGTGGTCAAATTGTGTGAGATCGGCCATCAATTTCTTCATGACTGTGTTATAGGCTGTAGTTTAACTTCTGCCATGGACGGCTCTCTATTACTCTTTTTTATATAATCCTTAATACTTTTTTACCGATTTATACATTTACTTTACTTTTAAACTGCCTTCGGCGACCTACTTTGTCATTCCATTCCTTAAGGGTAAGGTATCCAGCGTTAAGAAACGCTGTTTTTTATTAAATGCCCTTTCTTTCCAGGGCCAAAGAAAGTAGGCACTCGTAGGCCATGGATGGCCGGAGAGCACCATCCCGTCTTCGGGTGGCCCAAAGGGTGCAATCCAGGACGGGATTGCATGAACGAACGCCCTAAGAGCCCCACACCGGCTCTTCTGTTCGTGATTTCGCCGGGGAGGGGCCAAACTCGAAGACTCGATGGCCCCGAAAGAAAAGACCGGCGAAAACACTCACGAGCCGCTGATCGGGGCGGATCGATATCCCTTACATTTTCTCGTGGTGCTCACTTCCGTTCGCCCCTGTGTTACTTTCTTGCCTTATCCATAAAGTTGGATATTTATACCCAGTCAAATCTACTAAAATGATCCTTTGTGAAACACACCGAAAGCAGACGTAGTGTACTCACGTATACCTCCTCTGCAAATGGATAAATGTTTTTGTCGCAGAAAAAGTAGATTCAAGTGCTTAAGAAATAGCTTTTTTGAGGAAATTTGTTGGAGGTGTGTAGGATATTTGGGGAAAAGGGTGGTTTTAGCTGCCGATAGATGTTCCGGCCAATGTACGAAGATTTGCAACTATATAGTTTTAACCTACCTTTAGCCAAACTTTGCAGATTTTTGTACTTGGCTTGTTGTGCGTCTGTATTGACGGTGCTCCTATTCTTACTCCGCGCTAATCCGATTTCCTCGCGTCTCCCATCTTTTCGTTTTTTTCGCGTTATACTATACAAACTGCCCTAACTTACTGGTTTATAACTCTTGACTTGTCTATATTTCCGAGCTCCCACTTGTATAAAGCCTGACCATCAGTAACAACGAAACTGGTAGGTTTGTCTATCCAGGCGCTCCCTTTAGCTCCCACCATCATACCTTCTCTCAGGACCTGCCCAAGATAAAGCGGCTCACCGAAGAAAAGTGGCTTATCAGGAGAAACAGGAATGCTTACAAAAACAGGATTTTCCACAGTTTGGGTATTGTCTCTAAATACCAGCCATGTACCGTCAGGAGAGAACTGAAAATCTGAACACATTTTCACATCGTCTATAAATGGGATTAGATTTCCAGCCAATGACATCAACGGTACAAATTGCCTGTTTTCATCGTCTGTATCCCAGCGAACAAGCCAGATTGCATGACGAAGAGACTCTTCTGTGAGAGGTTTCAGCAACTCACGATATTGCGCCATACTAATAAGGCCGTTGTTGCGTTGTTCCTGAAGTTCTCTAATATCAGGTACTTCACCTGCATCTACAACTAACCCAAAAGGTAATTCAGGGTGAAATGAAATTTCTCTTACCTTACGTAGCTTCTTGTGATTTCTGTTAAAAATTCCAGAAAAGGGATGATCGACAGTTATACCATTTTCGTTAAAAGCTTTGACTGTCTTGCTATCTTCATCGAAAACAAACAATATACCATCTTTTACAGCCCATGGTGAATAATCACTTGCATAAATACTACCGGGTAGTCCATCATATAAACCGCCTTCGACAACAGCAATGGGAATAAAATCCTCATTCTCAAGTGTTCCAATATTTAGAAATTTTTTATAGGCTCTTCCAGAACCCTTTGCCCATCCCTTAAGAACCTCAATAACGAAGATACCTTTTTCAGCATTTAGGACTGCAAGGTTCCCAATCCAGTCATCAAGATTGTTGATAACAAATACTGTTCGGTTTTCTTTTGTTCTCAGATTTTGGTTTATAAGCCAGCGTGATTGCGCATATGTGATATCTGTATCTGAGTACACTGGTGTGAAAAAGAAATCATATTCTCCGCTCACTTCTTCTGCAAAATTTTTTTTAATGATTCTAATTTTCACTTTGTCATTAACGAATTCAAGAAAGGAAATCGCATTGTCTATGTCGATTGTTCCAATAGCATCTTTTTCCGGAACAGCGAATATGTTCTCCACTTGTTTATCAATACCGACAATCACAGGAAATAAGGAACGATGCCCATTTGATCTCATTATAAAAAGCTCTTTCATTTCTACTATATCCTTCTTTGTATAAGTATTCACAGGCCCCCCTGGTTTGAAGAGTAAAACCAGGAATATTAGCACTGCTACAAACCATATTGACTTATATTGAGTTTTTAACGTTTTCAATTGTTTCTATTGCCTTTTTGAACTTATAAAAATAGTTTTCAAGAGATTCAGTAGATATATTACCCTCTTGCAACTTTAAGTATAATCCATCATAGAGTTGTCCTATCTTCCTGTTATTCTCCAACCCAAAAAACCTCATCGGATTCAACAAGGTGGCTCGGACCCAAAACGAGTCGTCAATCTCATCAAACGACGCTTTAATCTTTGTACAAAAATCTTTGTATGCTTTCTGGCCACTTGGTGAAACAATGAGTGTCATATACCAGTCCGTTCCAAACAGAATTTTATCCCACAAATTGTGATTCGTGCGATCTTTCATCGTTCTGATGAAATGCGGCATATTTTCATTTATCGAGAAACAGGAAATGTCAGTGTAAAGATTTGGGTATTTGGGGCAAGACAACATATCTATCAACTCTTCAATCCAGTCGCTACCATCAGGATTGGTATCAGAACGAACCCCATCTTCCCAATCATCACCTCCAAAATGCGCAAGACAAAGATGAAGGTTAGGATATTTGTCCAGTACTTTTCTCCAAGCTTTGGGATGAACATAGTTTTGAGAAAACCATTCGTTCGCTTCCTCAAGAAATGTCTCGTGGCGCGTAGGGGTAATTGTTTTCTCAAGCAAAATGATCGAATTGTCTCTTTCCACTTTCCCTTCGTGATTCGTTCTGTGCTTTATGCCCTGTTCAATGAAATCCTTGTAGAAGGGTTGTTCATGAGTGAGCATACCTTTAGGACTGCAGTGATTAAGAACTGGGATTTTCTCAGCCTCACATTTTTGATAATATTTTTCCATATTGGGCAATTTGTCATCCAAAGGTCTATAACCCAAAGCGGAATACATTTTAAATCCAAGAAACAAGCCGGGTTTAGTTTCCGTTGCTATTTGCTGAAATGGGAATTCCCACCCACCGATACTGTAACTTCTTCGATCCGTTTCCTCTATAGTGTTCGCCCGCCAGCGTCGTGGTTCATAATGATACATCGGGATTAGCTTTAAGGGATTTGCAATAGCTGATGATATGTGTTCATATTCTTGCCTTTCCCACTTCTTTAGTTTCAGAGCTTTTTTTCTGGTATCGACTTCGTGTGACAAATCGACCACCTCCCCCAGCTCTTCTGCAAACAGTCCTGTTCTTCTGTGGTAATAAAAAATCTTACCATTCTCTTCGTGATAAATTGTCTGTCCATCGTATCCAGCTATATGGGCAAACTCCATATCCATCGGCATTACAATCATAGGACAAAACACATAATCATCTTCTTTGTATTTCTGATTTGCCAAAAGAATAAGTCTTGTCTGGTCTAATCCGAAATCAGGGCTATTCTTCAGGTTCAGGTAGGTTTCGGCATTGTCGATGATGGCGTGATCTCCGATTGTTTCCGAATCCATCGTTTGAAGTTTTCCACCCCATCCAAGTATCACAGATCCGATTCCATCAATCCAGGAACGAGAACGCAGCCCTCTCGTATTCCTCGGATTGAACCCTCTTAACTTAGAGGCAATCTCTTTATAAATAAGTGGTAATGGAGCACACGCTCCACTTTGAATGTGCATATGCGAATCTATAATACACGAAACTACTTGCGGCGGCAGTGGTTTAAAATCGCTAAGGTTTATTGCACCACAAAAACCAGCACTTCCCATTGTTATGGCCGCATAACAAGTCTGCTCTTTTTCTTGCTCCTGTTCCGCCATTCAATTTCCTTTTATTTTTTTATTTTCCATATTTCTTTTCCCCACGATCCTATCTCCTTGGCGCTCCGGTCTTTTTCCGCACCGGCAATATTGCGCACAACGTTTAACGATCCTTTGTGAAACACAGCGAAAGCACCACCTTTGCCCCCCATCTATGAACCATTTCACAAAGAAACATGTTGAACAGAGCCGCTACTTACCCTATACCTAACCCCTGTGCTATGGGGATTGGATCTCTATTCTTAGTATGCCAATTACATACTTTTTCGTTGTAAGAAAGAAAAGGAAGATACAGAACTTGAATTTTTTTTTGAAAAACAACTGTTTACCTCCCTTTCGTTCTATTATTGTATATTTCACCTAAGTGATCTGCTACTTCTTGAGGATCACCAGTAGCAGATTTCTTTTTTAATCCAGTAGGTTCTAATATATTTATAAGGTATAAATTATTTTCTTTTCCATCTTTAACATGGTAAGCGTACGATGCATAAAAAGGATTTCCCACTATTACAAGATTATCTGTTCGGTGTAAACGTAATACTTCATAGACATCAATGGGCGCAGCACTATTCGCATTAGAAAACCAAAAACCCTCCTCTACCATGCTGTAAGAAAGAAGAAACCTTGGTTGGTCATCAACAAGCAAAAATGTATACCAATTGGAAGTGTCAGGTATCATTATACTGGTGAAACAAGAATCAGCGGTAAATGAATCCATTTTTTGAAAATCAAAATTATGCAATCTGAAAAATTCGCTGAATTCAACTTGATCTAATTTTATGTTAATTTGGTGCATCCAATTTAGAATCTCAAGCTCAAATGATAAACTTTCATATGCATCAATTATGAGTTGCTCAGGAACTTCATCTCCAGAGGCATATATATTAATAAAAAAAACCAGAAATAAAATAATTTTAACCATAATTTTTCCCTTTTATGACATTTTACATTTTAAAAAATGTATTATAATACGATCTATAAACGAATAGTTTTTGTGATGATATATCATTGGGTATTGCTTTTAAAGTTAGATAACAAATTTTACAACATCCTGGCTGGCCAAATTTCGCACAACCTTTAACGATTCTTTCTGAAATGCCCCGCAACCACCACCTTTGCGCCCCTTCTTCGGACCATTTCACAAAGAAACATGTTGAGCAGAGCCGCTGCTTACCCTATATCTAACCCCTGGGCTATGGGGATTGGATCTCTATTCTTAGTATGCCAATCAATGTAATAATATAGGTAAAGGCTATGGAAGTGTAAATATTTTGCTTAAAAATCTTGAAATTAATGATAATTTAGCTGTTTATGCCTCTTTTCGGTAATGATTTTTACAGTTAAGGTAGTATTATCGCCTGTCTAAGCGAGTCCTTAAAGCTTGGGTCAGGCGATAATTTTACCTAACCCCAGTTCCAGCGCAATTGCCCGTGTTGTTTGTCTGTAGCCAGCCAGCCCATTTTTGCTACCATATTTCGTACTTTTCTTCGCGCGTGCTTTTCGTCTTCATGGAATTTCATCTCCGCCTTTTATTCCGCTTTTCAATCTGCTTCGATGCTGGTATTTCTGTGAGCAGATGCATCTGCTGAATTGCAATCTTGTTCAATCTTGTCAGTCGTTAGGGTTGCGACAGCCCTTCATGGATAAAGTGTGCGTTAAGATTTCAAGATTCGACAGGCATACGAGTTGATTGATATCGGCATAATCCCGGATATTCCCCTTCGGGCCAGGATTATCTTGGCGCCACTGCTTGGCCGTCAGTCCAAATAGGGCCATATTGAGTACATCGGCTTCTGAAGCATAGACCTGGTTAATCTGCTCCTCACCAGTGCATTCAAAAGCATCTCCCGAAACGAGTCTAATGGTGTTGCGGTCTACTATACAGCCGTAGCTCCAGATGTAAGCTGAACCGGAGCACATTTGAAGAAATCATATTAAGTAATATGGTTTCGAACAGAAGCCCACATCCCCCTACCCTTTTTGTATTTTCTCTCTTTCAGATCTTTTCACCGCAGGCAGGTATAACAACAATGACCTTTCAGCAAATCCTCGATAAATACCGCAAAATCTCTCATTCCCAGCGTGATAAGGGCGATCGGTTTGAACGCCTGATGCAGGTCTATCTGCAAACCGACCCAAAATATGCCTATATCATCAAAAAAGTCTGGCTATGGAATGAATTCCCGGGAAAAAGCGATCTCGGTGGCCATGATACCGGCATCGATCTCGTAGCCCTTACTCATACCGGTGACTACTGGGCGGTGCAGTGCAAATGCTATCAAAGTGATTCTTATATAGATAAAGCCCAGGTCGATACCTTCCTGGCCACTTCTGGCAGGAAATTCAAAGGCGAAGACCTCAAAACAACTACCTTCTCACATCGCCTGTGGATATCCACCACCAACAACTGGAGCTTAAACGCCTCTGAAGCGATCTCAAACCAGAACCCGCCCGTTTCCAGAGTTAATCTGTATGAATTGATGTGTGCGCCCGTCGATTGGGGTAAGCTTGAAAAGGGTATCAGTGGTGAGCATTCCCGTGCACCTAAAAAGGAGATCCGCCCTCATCAGAGAACCGCCATCGATCAAACCCACGACTATTTTCAAACTGCTGAGCGTGGAAAGCTGATCATGGCATGCGGCACAGGAAAAACGTTCACCGCATTGCGTATCGCTGAGAATGAAACCGATGGAAAGGGACTCATACTCTTTCTTGTGCCATCGATTGCGCTTCTTGGTCAATCTCTTCGCGAGTGGACCGCTGATGCATCAGAGCCGGTGAAAGCCATCTGTATCTGCTCCGATCCCGAAGTGTCAAAAAAGAAGAGTAAAAATGATGAAACCGATACATTCAGTGTGATCGATCTTGCCCTGCCTGCGTCAACCGATGTGAGCAATATCACCGCGCAGATCACGCAGTTGCGCTCTTCTGCAAAACCCGGACTCACGGTCATCTTTTCCACCTATCAATCTCTTGAAGTCGTCGCTAAAGCACAGAAACAGCTCCTTAAAACCGATAAAAACGCGCTGTTTGATCTTATCATCTGTGATGAAGCGCATCGCACCACCGGTGTTGCCCTTACCGCCCAGGACTCTTCATCATTTATTAAGGTGCATGATAATACCTTCATCAAAGCTCGTAAGCGCCTCTACATGACTGCAACGCCCCGTCTTTACAGTGATGATGCAAAGGGGAAAGCTGCTCAGGCCGATGCTATCCTTTGTTCAATGGATGATCCGGCAATTTACGGTGAAGAGATCTACAGAATCGGCTTCGGTGAAGCGGTGGAGCGCGATCTGCTCACCGATTACAAGGTCCTTATCCTTACTCTCAGTGATAAGGATGTCCCACCTGCTGTGCAAAAAATCATCGCCGACAGGGATAATGAGATCAATTCCGATGATGCAACAAAGCTTATCGGTTGTATCAATGCGCTCTCCAAGCAGATCCTGGGTGATGCGGGGGTGATTAAAAACAGCGACTCCGAACCTATGAAACGGGCTGTTGCCTTCTGCAGAACCATAAGCGAATCAAAAAAGATCACTTCAACGTTCTGTACTGCAACTGATGCATATCTGGGATCACTGCCGCAAAGCAAAAAGGAGCAGATGGTTTCTGCCAATAGCCGTCATATCGATGGTACCATGAGCGCTCCTCAAAGGGATGAACTTCTGGGATGGCTCAAGGGTGATGCTGCTGATAGCAGTGAGTGCCGTATCCTTACCAATGTGCGTTGTCTCAGTGAAGGTGTTGATGTTCCTTCGCTGGATGCTGTGATGTTTCTCTCGGCCAGAAATTCACAGGTGGATGTGGTGCAGTCGGTGGGCCGTGTGATGCGAAAGGCTCAGGGGAAAAAGTATGGCTATATCATTATCCCTGTGGTTGTGCCTGCTGATGTTGAAGCGGACAAGGCGCTTAATGATAATGAACGCTACAAAGTCGTATGGTCTGTGCTCAATGCGCTTCGTGCCCATGATGATCGCTTCAATGCTACGGTCAATAAGATCGAGCTCAACAGAAAGCGTCCTGAACAGATTCTGGTGGGCCGCCCGGAGTATAGCTTTGAAGATGGGGCTCCGGTTGTCGCTGAACCAAACGCCAAATATGGGGATGATATCGGCACACAACTGGCGCTTCAGTTTGAACAGTTGCAAAGTATCGTATTTGCCCGAATGGTGGAGAAGGTAGGGGATCGAAGGTACTGGGAGCAGTGGGCAAAGAGTGTCGCAGAGATTGCCGAAAAGCAGTTCGACAGAATAAACCGTCTCATAAAAGAGGACGGTGAGCATAAAAAAGCGTTTGATGAGTTTCTTAATGGATTGAAAAAGAATATCAACCCATCTATCAGTGATCGTGAAGCGGTGGAGATGCTCTCGCAGCACGTTATCACCAAGCCGGTTTTTGAAGCGCTCTTTGAGGGATACTCCTTTGTGAAAAACAACGCCGTCTCTGTAACGATGCAGAAGATGCTTGATCTGCTGGAAGCGCAGGCTATTGAAAAGGATACCAGGGTTCTTGATAAATTCTATGAATCGGTGAGAAAGCGTGCTGCGGGGATCGATAATGCTGAAGGCAAGCAGCGTATTATCATTGAATTGTATGATAAGTTCTTTAGAACTGCTTTCCCGAAGATGGTGGACAAGCTGGGGATTGTGTATACACCGGTTGAAGTGGTTGATTTTATCATCCATTCGGTGGAGGATGTGCTCAGGCGGGAGTTTGACAGAAGTCTCAGTGATGAAAACATCCACATTCTCGATCCGTTTACAGGTACCGGTACATTTATCACAAGACTGCTTCAGAGCGGGCTTATTAATGATAAGGATCTGCCCCGCAAGTATAAAAAGGAGATCCACGCCAATGAAATTGTGCTTCTGGCTTATTACATAGCCGCGGTGAATATAGAGAACGCGTTTCATGATATTTTAGGAAAGCAGGGAAGGTATAAGCCCTTTGATGGCATCTGTCTGACCGATACCTTCCAGCTGGGTGAGACCGATGAGAGTGAATCCTTTATCTCTGAGATGTTCCCACAGAACACAAAGCGGGTGAGTTATCAGAAGAAAGCGCCATTGCGTGTGATAATGGGGAATCCGCCCTATTCGGTGGGGCAGAAATCGGCAAATGATAATGCTCAGAATCAAAAGTATAAGCATCTCGATTCAAGGATTGCAGAGACCTATGCTGCAGGTACAAAAGCTACCAATAAGAATTCCCTGTATGATTCCTATATAAAGGCGTTTCGATGGGGAGCGGACAGGCTTGATCCAAAGAATGGCGGGATCATCTGTTTTGTATCCAACAGTGCCTGGCTTGATGGTAATGCGCAGGATGGTTTTCGTAAGTGTCTGGAGCGTGAATTTTCGAGCATTTATGTGTTCAATTTGAGAGGCAACCAGCGCACAAGTGGTGAGTTATCGAGAAAAGAGGGTGGAAAGATCTTCGGTTCAGGTTCCAGAACACCCATTGCGATAACGCTTCTTGTAAAAAAGCCGTCCAAAGCTGTAAAAAATGCGGTGATCTATTATCATGATATCGGGGATTACCTGAGCCGTGAAGAGAAGCTTGCGATCGTTAGGAAATTCGGATCTGTTGGTAATGATGGAATGGCATGGAAGAGGCTGGAACCCAGTGATAAGGGTGATTGGATTTGTGAGAGGAATGATCTGTTTGACACGTTTATTCCTTTAGGTGATAAAGCTAATAAATCAGCCAGTACTTTCTTTTTACCATTATATTCAAATGGCTTGAAAACTCAACGTGATGCATGGTGTTATAACTCATCGAAGACATGTTTGAAAAGAAATATTGAAAGAACGTTGGAATATTACAACGAGCAAAGAAAGCTGTTTGCACACTCAATTAAAAACGTTGATAAAATAGACATTAAAGACATTTTACAATTCGATCCAAAGAAAATTAGCTGGACACATGCTCTTTCAGAAAATATCATGAAAGACATAAAGCATGATATAGTTAACGGGCAATTTGTTCAAAGTTTATATCGACCATTCTTCAAACAACGAGTATACTTTTCACGAGCTTTAAATGAAAGAGTTTACCAAATACCCAAACTGTTTCCAAAATCGACACTTAATAACCTTGTTATATGCGTTTCCGGTGTGGGTGTTACGAAGGATTTTTCCACTATCATTTCAGATACATTACCTGATCTTGAACTTATTGGTAAAAGCCAGTGTTTCCCTCTCTACTACTACGAAGAACGCCAGGAAGTAGAAAGCCCTTCACTCTTTGATGAGCCCACAGCCGGTGGCTATATCCGCAGAGACGGAGTTTCCGATTTCATCTTAGAGCGGGCATACTCCATATACGGTAAAAAAGTAACGAAAGAGGATATCTTCTATTATGTATACGGACTACTGCACAGCCCGCAGTACCGTACAACATTTGCCAATGATCTCAAGAAATCCCTGCCCCGCATCCCTCTGGTGGATGAACCACGTGATTTCTGGAAATTCAGCAAAGCCGGCCGCGAACTTGCCGATCTGCACATCAACTACGAAACCGTCCCCGCACACAAAGGGCTTAAAGTTACCGGTGCAGAAAGCGGACATTTCACCGTAGAAAAGATGCGCTTTCCCAAAAAGGGCCAGAAAGACACAATTATCTATAACAGCAAAATCACCATCGAAAACATCCCCGCCAAAGCCTACGATTACATCGTTAACGGCAAATCCGCCATTGAATGGATCATGGACCGCTACAAGGTCACAATCCACAAAGGCAGTGGAATAAAGAATGACCCTAATGACTGGGCAAAAGAGGTGGGGAATGAAAGGTATATACTGGATCTGTTGCTGAGTGTTGTAGAGGTTAGTGTGAGGAGTGTGGAAGTGGTGGAGGGGTTGCCGAAGTTGAGGTTGGGGTAGGCGGAGGGAGATTTGAATTCGAGGACTCGATGACCCCGAAAAAAAAGACCGGCGAAAACACTCACGAGCCGCTGATCGGGGCGGATCTATATCACTAACGTTTTCTCGTGGTGCTCACTTCCGTTCGCCCCTGTGTAACCTTTTTTTCTTACCATCAATTTAGACCTTTATACCTTATCTAAATTTACCTAACAATTTACTACTTTTTTTCTTATGTTCTCTTCAGTTTTCAATGTTAAAATAGTCTAATTATTAAGGGTACAGATTCAAAATGTTTGACTTTATTCATACTCTGTTATTCGTCTTACTCTTCGCGCCATCCTATTTCCGGGGCAAACGAGCATTGCGCATAACGGTCACGCAACTCGCTTGCTGTACCATAAAGTAATGCGGAATCTTCATAGCTTTACTTTGTGGTGCAGCAAGTTGGCGCTGTTATGCGATGTTCTTGAGCTTTTTTTATAAGGCGCGATCTTTTATCCTTAATAATCTGACTTTATATTTTGTTTTGCGAGGGCATTATTAAGTGCATCAATATAATATTCCTTAGCAGTCTCGTAATGGAAACCATCAGTTTGAATTTTTGGTTCATATTGATATGATCGACTTAAACCATATGCACTATACTCAAATAACATAGAATCTTCTGGTAACTTTGAATAATCAATAATTTTGTCAATTCTAGTTAAATTTGAAGGATGAGTTTCGGAATCCCCAATTCTATTGAAAAGCTGATCGATAAGCTCAATTGCAATAAAAGCGGTTACCATTCCAAAGTAATGTGTGTTTATATCATCGCAACACTGCTTAAATTCATTTGATTGTTCAAATGCAGCAAAAAAATCACAGCATATTTCATCTTCAGGCTTTGCTTTAATACTATCCAAATAGTCATAGTGATAATGAGCTAATTCATGAAGGACAATAAAAACAAAAGCTTCGATAAAAACAGTGTTTGCCTTTAATATGTAATATTCTAAATTGGTCTCAATAATAAATGGATTGGGAAGAAATGCATCAAAAGTGGAGTTTTTATAGGTTCCCCATTTGTTTAAGGGTGAATTAATTAAACTTAATGCAAAATCTAATAACTCACGCGCGGAAGATACCTCGTAATCACCTATTGGAAACTTTGAATTATCACCATTTTTTCGTAATACTATAGCTTTTTGATAATCATATTCAACGATTGAATTGAAACATATACACCATAAAATTGCTAAAAATCTAGGGTTAATGCCTATTTCGGCAGATTCTTTATTGCCATTGATTTCTACAAGGTAATTTTCTATATTAAAATTACTTACCTTAACTATTCGCAACGACTTGGAGTTAAGCAAATCTTTAAAATGTTCATATGAAGGGATAGGTTGGATTCTTTTTTCAATTGAACCAATAAACTTTGTAAAAAAATCATTAATGTTGAATGTGTTTAAATATTTTTTATATGCCAAAACAAATGTTCTTTCCATTCTATTCACTCCTAAGTATAAGCATTTAAGAATATTCTAATTTCTCGTTTTGTATTATTTCCTCGCGTCTTCATTTCCTAAAAGCTTAAGAGTTTCGCACAACGGATTGGCCAATGTACGAAAATGTGCAACTAAATATACTAATCTACCCTAGCGAAGCTTTGCAAATTTTTGTACTTGGTCTGTTGTGTGCCTGTTTTGCACATTACCATAGTATAATTTTTTTGCGCCATCTTAGTTTTATAATCAGCTGGCTCCTATTCTCTCGCGTATTCATTAAGAATTATTACACATGAAATGTTTTCAAATTTTTAAGTAATTAAGAATTTCTATTTCTATCTTCCGATTCTTCCTAATAACGCCTTGCTCACCGGTTAATTAGGAGCACAGAAAGTAATTAATCCGTGTGCAGCAACAATTATAACTGTCTATCATTTCCGCCAATCTTTGATATATAAGACTTTGTTATTATCCAGTTGTATGACTTTCTTAGCTTTTAATTTCTTTTCTGCTACATCACCGTATTTTTCAATTTCATCGATTGCGATAAACGTTTGCTTGCCTGTAGATTCATACAGTTTGATCAATTTCGCTACTGCGTCATTCTGGATATTCTTAAATAATACTGAATCATGTATCAAGAAAGGTAAAACCGTTGTTTCCAAAAATGCTAAATCAAGTAATATTAAATTTGAGTAAGCCTTGCCAGTTCCAGTATCTTCAACCAATTCAAAATTGTAGTTATTTTGACCAAGCTTTAGAGTCGGGCTTCTTCTTTCCTCGCTATATATCTCAGTAACATTTTTTCTATTTTTGTCGTTTAGTATATTTTCAATTAACTTTAAAATTCTAATTTTTTCAGCGGCTAGAAGTTCCTTTGCATCTCTTAAGTCAGACTTTATCTGTGCATCTGTTTCAAAGTATTCAATCTCTTTACTGGCTACAGAGTGATCTTTAGAGAGTTCGTAAACCCTATCGATAACGACATTAGGATTATCAATTTCTGCTAAGGAAACAGAAATCTTTCTGTCGATCATTTCGATCTCTTCAATTATTGAGGACAATATTAGAGTCAATTCAGCCTCACTACTCTTTAACTCTTTTCTAAGTATTTTGGTTATATTTGAGTGGAATGACTCAACTTCTTCTAGCCTTGAAGTGCTTACATTAGGAAAGTATTTTAATAATGGTTCTAAGTGTTTGCTTTTGATGGCTTTGTTTTGTTTTAGATCATTTCTGACACGAAGCAGACGGCTATCTAATCTAAGCTTTTCTGACAAAAGCCGATCTTTTTCAATTTTTAACTCCATTACCTCTCTATTGGCGATCTCTGAAATATTAACGGCATACTTCTTTAAATTATTTTTAATTTCCTCGATCTCGGCATCTATGGTAAGTATTTTGGTAATGTTTTCTTTGTACTTCGTCTTCGTTGTTTTAGAAATTAAACCGGTCTTAGCAGCTTTATTGATTGTGGCTATTTCTTCACTTTTGCTTTTTACATTATCTGCAAGTAACCTTATTGGTTCGTACTTTTTAAAAAGTTTGATTGTGTTTGTTATACAATCTGAGGGCTTTTGTCTTTTAAAGCTATGAAGAGGATGTTTTACATCAAGGTTTTCTTTGCCCCAAACTCTAGAAAAAAGAGACACTATCGATCGAAAAGATAAGTCGACATCCCCCAATGAATATGACGCCTTAAGAAATGTAGTGTAGTTTTCAATGCTAATAGGTTCAATCTCCGCATATTTATTGTCACATCTATAAATTAAGTCTGGCTTAAAAGTTCCCCTTTTAAACGGGAAGCTATCTTTCCCGAACTTAAAGGTAAAAAAGTACTCATGATGGCCCAGTTCTTCAATGACATCCTTATTATGCTGGAGAAATGATTTGCCTCCATATATAAAATCAATCACCATTAGCAACGTGGATTTACCAATCGAGTTCGTGGCAACACTGTCACCTAAAATAACATTTAGGCCTGTGTGAAAGCCGATTGCTTTTTCTCGGAACATCTCGCATCGAATTTCAGTTAACATACTTAATCACTCCTTTGTCTTTTTCTAACTCGATCTTTTCCAGAACAAAAAGCACATCAAGCGCCAACATAAACTCACTAATATCTTCGAAGTTATTTAACCGAAGATTAATCAGCTCCGACAAGGTAATTGTTTCAACGTCGTCGAGTATTAAAACGCTTATTTTGGCTAAAATTGATCTATCTAAATTTGTAAACTTACTAGGAAACGCCATTAGAAAACCTCACAATTTTGAACAAAAAACGAGGCCATAATTTCTGCTGCATCACTTGTTTTTGGTTTTGTTTTCGCATAAATCCAAGAAACTATATTCTCAAATATGGCTTGCTGATTGATACCCATTTTTTTCTGCTTTATATAATATGTTTTGATTTGTAGAGATATAATCTCAGACATATCGGAATTGACACTATCTAGCTCTGCAAATTTATTCCGGATAAAGATATAGTATTCTCGTACATTACCTTTAATTTTAACTTTGGTTGGTCTGGAAATAGTTGAATCCAACTTTTCATCAACCTCTCTAGGAGTGAAATCAATTTCAGCCTCATTTTCTAGTTCTGGATCATCATAAATAGCCTCAATGATCTGACTAATCTCGTCTTCAATCGTATATGTTCTCCAAATAGCTTCCTGTCCGCTACGGTCAATAAGCTTCCTCTTTAATCCCAATAGGTTTCGATATTCTTCTACAGTTCTAGGTTTATCGAACTTGCCATGACATATTTCACAAAGAGGTATGATATTGTCCTCGTCATTAACATCATCGCTTAAACGCTCTTCATTTTTGAGCAACAGTTCTTCTTCTTTAGTTGGATTTAATGGGTAAATATGAGCCAACTCATAGTTTTTGAAGCTCTTGCCATTCTTTTTATAAAAAAGAGGCTCAGCACAAAGGGGGCACACTCGACTTACCTGTGATAGCAAGGCTACAATTTGTGCTTCTGAATATTTCTGTCTTGGATTACTCATCCTTGAACCACTTTCATATTATTTAGAATTGTCTATAAGTTACCATTAAATGCTAAGCTGGTTCACTCGCAACCAAACTAACCCGCACTAATATTTTGGTAAATAGCTAACGCACGCAGGTGAAATTGTTGCTTACCGTGCTAGTGTAGCAATACTTAAGCTCTTTGTTATAACATTTTTTCCGCTACTATTTTTGTAATTCTTGTTTGTTCTATTTTTTTTCAGAATGTTTTCAATTGCTTTATTCCGTCTTGTATTTGCATTTATCGGCTTTATTACGCCCCGCCTCCAACGTTATCTTTGTTTCTGGCGCAAACAAATCAATAATAGGCTTGTGCAAAACGGCTGCGTAGCAATTGTTGTTTCCGCTATATTTGTATTGTCCCAGTTTCGTCTATACACCCAAAATCGACCCTTTTTCTCCCTAAAACTTCATCTGTCATCCCAAAATGGGCACATATCAGAAACTCTCACATCCTCGGCATACTCTCATTTCACTTTTAAGCACTTACTCTTTTTTAACACATTTTTGTCGTCAGCCCGCTCATATCCTCACACACATTACACCAGTAATTATATAAATTACCCTAAAACGAGCTCTCAAACCCAAAAATATGAGAACATCTTCAATTAGAGCAGTGGATTGTGAGCTATGAAGGTGCGAAAGGAGCATAATACCGTAAACTGATAACGTGAAAATGACAGGTACATTATATAAGGTAAATAATAGGAGAGGTTGATGCAATACACTATGCAATTTTATCAGATTTTGTCCACCGACTCACGCCCGGGGGTTCCACCAACCCCCACTGCTCCCGCCAGGTGAGTTCTCAAAGGTGGCGCGTTATGTTTCAAACAGTGTATCGTACGTTTAGTGGGACAGTACCTTCAGGAATATGTATTATACCGGCTGTATTTACATTCATACGCATCTTGCCTGAGCTTCTACAACCGCAAGTTTATAGTTTAAAAGTCAGTTTTGGCAGAACGGGAGGTGAAAGGCGACTCCTACGCTAAAGCCCCCGGAACACGGGACGCCAAAACCAACATCCATACCCAAACCTTCGGCTCTTTGGTATACCCCAAAAAAAAGCACGCCATACAGTCCCCGTTTCCGGTTTCACCTATTAATCTCGACCGTTTTTAACCAGGAAAAGTACTGCTAACCGGTAGATAATCCAATAAAAACAACCCATAGCAAAATCATACTCACTAAAAGCGATATCTGTAGTGCATATCAGAGCGTATTGCATACACTGGTGGTTGGGTTATAAACAGAATAACCAAAGAGTATCAACGCTAATCAACAACCGTGAAAACATCATTGTTACGATTCCGGAAATGGTCGGTTTGTAGTGTTTAAACAGGTGTTTTTAAGAGGGTGTTAATTTGTTTGTAACCAACGCTGACTGAGTTATCACTATGGCAGTGCCCTGTTCGCAGTAGGCGTTTTTTAGCTTTCAGGGTGCAGTATTGGCGTTTTTAAGCGAAAAGAGGGCTGTTTGCACTATATGTAGAATATGGCTACAGGCTGCTTTTGACCCTAATCAGCCAGATGTGATACTGAATACAGCAAAGGTGACACTCAAAACAGCGTTAGGTAAACAGTGATACGGGGATTTTGTGACTTCAGGCAGAGATTATGGCCAAAAAGGTGGAAAAAATTCGTTTTTAGGCAAAGGGGTGCCGGTTTCGCCTGAGTTCCGGGCGAAAATATGAAGGGTGGCGTATGAGCCGGACGGTTATTTAAGCAGATCTGTCTGGTTCAGAAGTGCTCTTTGGTACTGAGATACCTTCCTTTTTATCGCTTAGGTCTGTGGAAACAGGTTTCTGACTGGTTTGTGAAACCAAAACTGTTTGGCTCTTTTGTGCCGACTCGTTGTTTTTCGCGGTATCTTTTGCTAACTCCTCTTTCTTTTTTAACGCGGCTCTCTTTTTGCTTCTGTAGCGATAGTTTTTCCTGCGGTAAGCGCTGCTGTAAAGTTTCAACCGTTCGCTGTTTGCACCAAACAGATAGGTAACAAACGCGCGTGCTTCCGCGATAAGACTCTTCATAAGTGTAAATGCTTTGTTTCGTATCACCCGCATCTGACAGGGGCCCTCTTCAGAGTAGGCGTGGGCATAGAGCCGGCTCAGTTTATCGCCAAATGTCTTACAACTTTCAATTGTAGCCATGTTAAAGTTTATCTTTTCAAGATGGTGTTGGTATTTTTTCCCCAGCTCAGAGAGAAAGTGCAGATTCAGTATCATTATCTCCTGTTTAGGTCTTCTGGGAAAGGGTTTTAATTTCTCCATGGCCTCTTTATCTTCTCTGCAGGCAAATCTAAGTGCCTTAAGTACCTTTTTGCGTAACATGTACCCCTCTGCCCGGTGTTCTCTCCATACCTTTACCGCTTCAAGCTGATCACCAAGAATTGCCGTAAGCTTTGCTTCTGCTACACAAAACGTCCCCACAGCTTCTTTAATGCGATCGGTGATGCTAATGTCGTAGCCTATGCTTTTAAGCTTCTCTTCATCCTGACGTAACAATGTAACGGTTACCTGCCCCTCATGTGCTGATACATCAACGGGCATATCGGGACGCCGTATGGTTTCAAACGTTTCGTTCATTAACACCGGGGCGAGTTTGTCATACGCTTCATACGCTGTCATTGTGTGAATGTCCTTTCTAAATAGGTAAAAAATGTGCCGGCTCAGCAGCATTATTTAACAGTGAGCCGGCTTTTACGGGTGTTTATACTGCTGTAATTAATTCATCTTTCAGGATATCAGAGGGAGTAGATTTTTCCGCGCTGTTACGCTGGCGTCTTCTCCAGCTACTGTAATAGAGGGAAAGTCTGTCGGGGTCATCATGCAATACATACTCAGCTGTAGCGAGTACTTCAGACATTTGTCTGCGCATGTAGGTAAACACACGGTCTCTAATGTTAACATTCTGACACGCGCGTGGTTCCAGTGATGCTACAGCCCATATTTCGCAAAGGACCTCTGCAGCTTTCCCGGATTCTTCGATGGTATTCATGTCAAAGCTTTTTATCTTTTCAAGCTCCTCCAGGTAGTTTTTGGCTAATTGATAATAGCTCCTTAAATCTTGTATGAGGTCTGATTTTCTGGCTCCTTCACGTATCTTGGCTATCTTATTAAGGGCATTCCGGTCACCTCTGAGCGCAAACGATAGTGCCCGGGCCATATCGGATCTAAGCTCATAACCCCTGCTTTCATTCTCAAGCCATTGCTCTCTGATCTCCGACTTGTCTCCCAATGATGCCAACAGTTTAGCTTCAGCCACACGAAGCGCCGATGCGGCCATGTTAACCTCAGAAATGACTTTTGGGCTAAGTCCTGCCATGGTCAACGCGTCCTTATCCTGCGTAGCAAGAGTTCCCATCACCCTGCCTTCATGCACCGCGACATCAATCGGCATATCAAGCTTTCTTACTTCATCTGCTGATATAATATCAAGAATTGGTAGAATGTGGTTATAGGATTGAGTGTCATTCATAAATACACCTCCATAGAAAAGTGAAATGGATTAATAGTATAAACAAACCGGGCATAACTACCCGTTGGTTATCACTTAAACAATCTGAGAATAGAGATTTTTACAATTCACTTCATAGAGGTGTAACAGTGGTCAGTTTTAACGTAGTCGAAGCTTTTGTCACCCTCTGCCAGCAGAATATTTTACAGCGGTTTCTGCTGTTAACCATCACCTTTTTGTGGCATAAGTTCAAAGTGGTCGGTAAGTAAAAAGTGATGTTTTAAATAAATTACTATTTGGGCAATTGCTGGTGTTAATTTTTTTAAAAAATAAATAAAAAATAGCTGGTCATAGCAGGAACACCACTCTTGTCTAAAACAGGATATAATATCATGGAGGGTTACTTAGTTGAACTATGCACACTGAAGGAATCCTTGCCCGCAGGGACTACCTATGTACAGATATATGTATATGGGGTATTGAAGAGAATGGTTTGAACGCAGAGGCGCAGAGATCGCCCGTTCTCCGTAGAGGACTACTGCGAATGGTGAACCAAGGATTAACGCTTCGGATTACAGCTTGGAGAATGCCGTAATCACAACTGTATGAAAACTTAATTCACCTAAACGCGAAGCGTTTACCTCTGCGCCCTTTGCGCCCTCAGCGTTTTAAAACCCCTTTACTGTGTTCACCAATGGTGCAGGGGTAAAACGCGCCAGGGGGGGAAAGGGGAAGGGAAAGGAGAGTAAGTTTATGGGTCTACTTCTGACTTCTGTCTTCTGACTTCTGTCTTCTGACCTCTGTCTTCTGACCTCTGTCTTCTGTCTTCTGTCTTCTGACCTCTGTCTTCTGACCTCTGTCTTCTGACCTCTGTCTTCTGACCTCTGTCTTCTGTCTTCTGGTACCCACTGAAGGGGAAGGGAAATGATGCTCGGGTAAAATGCGCCAGGGGGGACGGAAGGTGGCACTTTCTTAAGTGCCAGTGCCCTCAAAAAGCGAAGTCCTCGTAGCGCTATAAACGAGGCACCGAGGAGGTACGACGAGCCTGGAGGACATAGTGCCCGAATGGGTACAACCGGTGCCGTCCGCGGCAGGCGCCCGAGATACTCTAGTCTTTATCTTTACTCATCATAATGGCTTGGTGGCACTTTCTTAAGTGCCAGTGCCCTCAAAAAGCGGAGTCCTCGTAGCGCTACAAACGAGGCACCGAGGAGGTACGACGAGCCTGGAGGACATAGTGCCCGAATGGGTACAACCAGTGCCGTCCGCGGCAGGCGCCCGCTACATCTTTACATCTTAGCTTTGGCCAAGTGTCAGTCTACTATTATCTATAATTTGGACTCAGCGGCTTTGGTGGTTCCGCGAGACTTTTGCTCCTTTTTCCACCGCCGCCAAAGAATAAAGGTGCGAAGATAGGGGAATCGTATCAGTCCGGTAAGAAAAGGCAAAAGAATACGCCAAAGAGAGGTTTTGCTTTTCATCTCAAAGTCAAAATCCAGATGATAGGTCATAAAAACCGGTTCGAAATTCAGAACATATCGGCGACTTCTGTTTAAACCTAATGTGGACTTTAGAGCGGTAACATACCCATAAAGCCTGCCCATTTCTGAAGGATCCTGGAGACCGGCCTTTACTCTGAGGTTGAAGAGGTTAAATTTTATTATAGACAGCATTTTTTTAATTACCGAAAAAACACATCTGATTACCTTCTGTCTCCAGCGCAGATTAAGGAAAAGATTCGCGTACAGAGTACCTTTAAGCTTTTTTAACCCCCCGAATCTATCTTTTTTCTCTGTGTCTTTTTTATAGACCGGTTCCTCTTCAGTAACTTTTTCCTCAGCTGGTTCCGCTACCGGCATCTCTTCAACTTCAAAAGTTTCTTCAGCTTCTTGCTCCTCTTCAACAGCGACCTCTTCAGAAACAACGTCCTGCCACTCATCCTCTTCACCACCACCACCGGTTTGAATTTTTCTCCCAAAAAGCCTCCCCTTCAACGCGGCAGAAAAGGAATCGTACTCCAAAGAGAGAATAAAGGCGTGTATCCATCGAAGCTTTATTCTACCCGCAAATGTATTATCCACAAAAGAGATCTTTGCCTGCATCCTCAGTGAAGAGAACAGGAGGATTAAAACAACCAAAAAAATAAAAGCGAATATCCACAGCACAATTGTCCAGAACATGACTTACCTTATCAGAGTAGTAGATTCGACAGAGTTCTCAGAAGAACCCCGTTTTTTTATCACAGGTCCACATTCAGTAACTACTTCATCCATTGCTATATCATGACAATCAACGGGTAATGGTTCTTTGCTTATCTGACAGTTAAAGGCCAGACCGGCAACGAAAGCGTTGCTTTTAATATCACACAGAAACGAGTCGTAGAACGCTTTTCCTCTGCCAAGTCTGTATCCTCTCATATCAAAAGCAACTCCGGGACAGAGCACACACTCAAGATCATGCTTGTTAAAGTTGTCCCTGATAGTTAAAACCGGCTCCATCACCCCGTAAAGACCATCAGTGATCTGGGTCTGAAGGTTGGTTATTTGCGCGATACCTAAGGTGTTTTTGTCGCAATAGGGAATCACCACTTTCTTTTGTTCCCTAATCAGCTCATCCACTATAAACAGCGTTTCTACCTCTGAGCCGATGGTAAGATACACCATAACCGATTCTGCGTTTTTGAATTGATCGACTGTAAGCAGATGATCATAGATGGCACGGGAAAACTTCGCGCGCTCCTGAGCACTGTAGGCTCCTCTAAGCTTGAGGAACTGTTTTCTGAGTGCCGATTTGTGGCTTTGTGTTGTCATCAAGATATGGTTTGCGATAGTTTCCTCTGCCAAATTTCCTGAGTGTACGTATAAATCAGACGTAGCTACTACTGATACAACGTTTTGGTATTGCGTTTAAATCAGTATTTTATGAAAAAATACCCCGTTACCCAACTTTTATTTTTTCTCAACCTCCAAAGGTACTAAAAATATATTTAAGGACATACAGTTATACCATCCATTCTCGTGAAAGAGGTTTTATGGCCCAGGAAGATATTCCGGTTTATGGAATTCATGCAGTTGAGGAGCTTATTAAAAGAAGAAAGCAGGATATAGAACACGTTTATATCGATAAGGACAAGCGCAACCAGTCTCTTTTTAATCTGATGAAGATCTGCAGAAAGGAACGCCTGAGTTATAATATGGTTCCGGAGATCAAACTAAACCACCTTGCCGAAACCAAAAGGCACCAGGGGGTGGTGGCGTTTTGCAGCATAAAGCCCTACACCAGCGCCGAACGGCTCCAGGAGATTATTTCAGAAAAAGAAGCCCCCCTGTTACTGGTTGCCGCTTCAATGGAGGACCCGGGCAATCTTGGAGCAATCATTCGATCCTCGGTGGCTTTTGGGGTAGATGCCCTGCTGCTTGAGAGAAAAAACACGGTCCCTCTCAATGCATCGGTAGCCAAAAGTTCTGCTGGAATGATAGAAAATATTGAAATCAGCAAGCCCCGAAACCTCGAAGGGTTATTAAAAGAGTTAAAAGAGAAGGGGTTTGCCATCGCGGGAGCTCACGCTTCAAAGGGAGATTTACTTCCAAATTCAGACCTTAAGGGTCCCATGGTACTCATCTGTGGTGGAGAAAACAGAGGTATTCCACCCTATCTTGATAAGCTCTGCACCACATTTCTTAAAATACCCATGTCTTCAAAAGCACAGTCCCTGAATGCCTCTGCAGCAACAGCAGTAATGCTCTATGAGTGTGTGCGTCAGAGAATGGAATAGCTAAGATCATTATGTGGTATGGTAACTACTACAGGTAGGTAGGAAAAGCATAGCTCCACTTCCGCCCTGGAAATGGAGCTCTTGAGAGCGCTAAAGCTTG
This sequence comes from Chitinispirillales bacterium ANBcel5, assembly GCA_029688955.1. Taxonomy (NCBI): domain Bacteria; kingdom Pseudomonadati; phylum Fibrobacterota; class Chitinispirillia; order Chitinispirillales; family Chitinispirillaceae; genus Cellulosispirillum; species Cellulosispirillum alkaliphilum. The sequence continues at coordinate 163,458 of JARUKZ010000002.1, forward strand.
AAAAATGAATCCATCTGATCCATTACATCATTACCCGAAATCGATTTATCATCCTTAGAGTTTGAGTCGGCTTTTTTCTCTGTTTCCACAGACTTCTGTTTTGGAGCCTGCTGGTTTGCAGCAGCCTGACCACCCTGCGGTGGAACCTGACCACCCTGTGGAGGAACCTGACCACCCTGTGGAGGAACCTGACGTCCCTGCGGAGGAACCTGACGCCCCTGCGGAGGAACCTGACGTCCCTGCGGTGGAACCTGACGCCCCTGCGGAGGAACCTGACGTCCCTGCGGTGGAACCTGACGCCCCTGCGGAGGAACCTGACGTCCCTGCGGTGGAACCTGACGCCCCTGCGGAGGAACCTGACGTCCCTGCGGTGGAACCTGACCACCCTGCGGAGGAACCTGACGTCCCTGCGGTGGAAACTGACCACCATGAGGTGGAGGAAACTGACCACCATGAGGTGGAGGAAACTGACCACCATGAGGTGGAGGAAACTGACCACCATGAGGTGGAGGAAACTGACCACCATGAGGTGGAGGAAACTGACCACCATGAGGTGGAGGAAACTGACCACCATGAGGCGGAGGAAACTGACCACCATGAGGTGGAGGAAACTGACCACCATGAGGCGGAGGGAACTGACCACCATGAGGCGGAGGGAACTGACCACCCTGCGGTTCTCTATTTTGAACAGGTTCGTCACCGGGCTCCGGGTCACGCTGAATTTCAAAGGATATTGTCTCATTGAAATCCTGAATAGTGTCATGTTGAACGCTGGCAGAGAGGTCTGGCTCAGCTTTCTCTTCCTGTACCTTTGCAGCTTCATCTTTGTTCTGAGCAGCAGCAGAAAGTTGAGCTGGATCCATATCTATTAGTGTTTCGAGGCAGAACTCATCCTCCTCGTCCTCCTCATCATCCTCTTGAACCGGCGCCGGAGTATTTTGTTCCTCAGTTTTCTCAGCAATTTTCTGTTTTAAATCGGAGAATGGATTACAGGTATACTCAACCTCTTCTGTTTCGGGAGAATTACCTGATGAAACGGTTTTTTCTGTTTCACTTTTTTCTGTGTCGTCTTGAGAATCATTTAATTGTGCTTCGAACTGCTCAAACTCCGAGTCACTTGAAAACTGCGGGCTATCGTAGGATTGGAACTGTTCAAATGATTCTTCTGGTTGCTGTTCTTGTGGTTGCTTATCTTCCACATCCTCAGCCTCAGACTTTGGCTCAATCTCAGCTGTGGTTGTTTCGGCTTCATCGGGATTTATATTTACCTCAAAATCGAACTCATCCTCATCATCCGCGATTGGCTGCTCTGGCGTTTCTGACTGACTGGAGTTGACACTGGTAAGAAATTCTGTCTCAGTCTTTATCTCATCACTTTCATCATCATCCAAATTAAAAGTATTTCTTGGGGATAGAGCTATCGACTCAGGCTCCCGCGTCTGTTTTTCTTCTGTTTGGGGAGCCTTATCTCCGGTGTAAAACAATCCGGTTTCCATCATTTCCGGTTCATTGCCCGAAAGTGCTGTTTTTTCAACAGGAATCTCGATTTCACTTTTCTCCTGATCCATTGCTTTGGGCTCGGGATCGATCTGATCGGCTGCATCCTGTTGGGCAGTAGCGGAATTAATATCCTGGAAAGTTTCCTGTGATAGCTCAACAGCAGCTTCGCTGGCAGCAGATGATTTTACAGCAGGCGCAGCAGTTATATCCTGACCACACAAAAGCCCTTCCATATCATTTATAACGGATTCTGCATACTTCACCAAAAAGACGTCCAGCTGATACATATTTGTTTTTACCATGCTGTTTGCCTGGGTGAGCTTTTTCTTCAGCTCCTCTTTGAAGAGATTAAAGTCGATGCTCGCGCACCTGTAATCTCTGGCAAGAGCTTCAGCATCTGCGAGTGTCTCCCCGATCTCAGACGCGATTTCATTTTTCTGTTTGGAAATTTTGGTCCTTTTTTTTCCACGGATCACACACCCCAGAGTCCAAAACACAGAGGCTCCTGCTGCTCCCGATAGAATTCCGACAAACAGTTGAATCATCTCCTGGCTCATTATGGCTAATCCTCCCTTAGTTTCTAAACCAAAATTTTTGGACCTAATTAAATATAGTATAGATCTTTAGAACTTGCAGAGTCAAATTGTACGCGCGTTTTTCAGACATTACCCCTAAAAGAAGCGTGGTCATAAATCGTTTTATACTTCTCTACCGCACTGTCCCAGGAAAAATGTTTCAGCGAGCGAATTCCATTGGAGATCATTTTTCCATAAGCGACCTGATCGGCAAAGATTTTTACGGCTTCATCGATTGCACCACCTGCGGCCTGGACCATTGAGCGGTATTTTTTGTTTTCAACCCTTCTGCCCGGAGGCAGCTCAAGGCATTCTCTCCATTCGCCAGACCACTTCCGGGCCTCATACTCCTCTCTGTAGAGTAAGCCTGTAGCCTCCCCCAAAGCCCCTTCAATGTAAGAGGCACTGTTATAGTAATCAGGGACTTTAACTCTGTTAGCCGGCCTGACCTGGACCCATAACCCACCGGTACCTCTTGCCAAAACAGGGGTCCCGTGCATAAAGCCCTCATTTGCAGCGCCAAAGGGCTCGTAAAAGGAGGGCATAACAAGGAACGAGGCGCCAAGCAAAACTTTTTTATATTGTTCTGAAGGGATTCTAAATGGCCATATTTCTATATCACCCCGGCAGCTTTTTTCGATTGCTTTAAAAAAGTCAAGTTTTTCAGGACTTGCACTGCTTGGGCAAAAGAGTAGTTTGATACTTCCCTTAGGTCTCTTTTTAAGCGCATGGAAGATAACATCAAAGCCCTTTTGCATCAGATCCAGACGTCCGGACATAAAAAGAAGCGGTGTTTTGAAAGAGTTCTGCAGCTTCAACTTCCCTATTACCTCTTTTCCTCTTTCTTTGGAAATAATCTGGTGTAGCTCTTCCCTAAAGCGATTCTTCTTTTCCAATAATCGTCCGGTATCTCCTAAAGCAGCCCGTTTTATAACATTATAATGGTAAGGCGGACGGGGTTTTCCAAAGAAGCCATTCTCAACACCTATGGGCGGATTAGCCGAGAAGAGGTGCTGAAGGTGAGTGGTAAAAATCGAGCTCTGAAGCGGATCATGACGCAATTCATAATCGAAGGGGCCGCTTACTGTGGTTAAGGGACCATTAAGCAACGGTATAGTGGACTGAAGTATCGTCTGTGCCGGGAAACTCTTGCCAAAAAAGTGTACCTTTTCACTGTTTGAAATACCATGGTCAAAGGAGTTATGAAGCGTAAGAACGGTTCGCGCGCTACTAACCAGGTTACTTAGTACAGCCATTTTTGATGTAATCGCAACAGGCGCTGTTTCCCAATCATTGGCGTGCAGTACTAAGTTTTTTGTGATGCCCAGTCTGTTTAAAACAAAAGGAACCGCAGCCGAAAAGGCCAGGGAATCAAGCAGCAGATCCTTTTCGTTAGGGTAAGCATACGGGTCGTCTTCCGCGGTGAAAAACCTTCTTACTCCAATATAATAGGATGGGATTTCGGCCATGACATCCCGGTACAGATCCACTGTCGCGCTAAAGCTACAAAGATTGATTCGTTCATTGGTGAAAACCGGCTTGAGGCAGTTTTCTTCCAGCGCAGTCCTGATCTTTTTATGATTGCTGTGCAGTGGGGTTAACAGAAGTGTTCGTTCGTTGTTTTTGTGCAGTTGCAAAGGAAGCAGCCGTGCAATGGCAGCCAGTCCACCCAATGAAGCGAACCTGTTTTCAAAGGAGAGAAAGACTACGGTTCTGCGGGCAGGATCAAACGTCCGTTCGCTTCGAAACAGGGTATCTATTTCAAATTCCGAGAAAAAATCATGGAAAGGTTTGCGAAACATAGCCCATGACTCAACCCGTGTAGTAAAAAGATAATCGAATTGAAAATTATTCATAGCTACTGTCTCCGGAGATCACTGGAACAGCCGATTCAGACTTTTGCCCGGGGATAACGTTTTCTCTCTTTGTACCCAGAAACATCCAGATAAGTCCAATGATTGCCGGTAATAAAATGTTTATGATTAGGATTAAAAGCGATGCTGCCATCGCGATACCCGATATCTGACCCTTTGACGCGTCCACGCTAAACAAATTTAAAAACAGAAAAAATGAATACTCCCGTATACCTGCATTGGCAACGAATATTGGTAATAATAACATAAACGCATAGCTTTGAGCAGCAATAAAAAGCAGTATTGCGAAATCAAGCTCAATAAACATAGAGATAACTGCTGTAGTCTGTAGCAAAAGGATGCAATGGGAAAAAACCGAGAAGACGATCATGAGAGGTGTCGCTACGGTGATAAATGAAGGCAAAATGGTCCTGGCGATAGTTTTTAGATATTTTTTATCCCCTGAAAAGGCGCCAATGGATTCTGAGATACCCTTGCTAAATACCAGTAAAAGTAAAGAAAGAGTAAAAAAGATGACTGCGGGGGTTAAAAATGACCTAAGGGGCTTAACATCGGTACTAAAAAACTGAAGCGCCGCGGCTATTATGCCTGCAAAAAGTATCACCACTCCGGAATAAAACCGATCCAGTAGTGCCGCCAGCACTGTACGCGATTTCTTTGAGGGAGCCAGTTCAAATGCCCTGAAAAGCTCCCCCGATTTACCCGGAGTAAGGAATCCAAGAAAACAACCCCACAGAAAAGTTTTGGCAGCTCCTGACAATTTGGTATCGATCTTTAGGGACAGAAGCACCGAATGCCACCTGAGTATCTGAAAAAACAGCCCCGTCACCCCAAGAACAAAAGCAGCGAAAAGATGCGGCAATGTTACCCTACCAAGCAGATCATTAATCTCACTCAGCGTAACGGTTCTATTTACAATAGCTACAAAAATGAGGGTTACAAGAATCCTGAAGGACCATTTAATATACCCCACTCTGCACCACCGATATATCCGGCTCACTACATCCTTGCCAACTATCAATTCTTTCTCCTTAAAGCATATTCACCGGATCAACATCAATTATACATCGAGTACTGCCAGAAATGGTTTTCTGATTTTCTCTGATGAGATTTAAAGCAGAAGAGAGCTTAGCTACCGAAGAGGACTTTAGGAGCAGCGAGTATCTAAAGATTGTATCAATTTTCGACAGAACAGCCGGAGAAGGCCCCAGAAGCAGTACCTCCGGTATTTCCGCTCGTTGCAAAGTATCTGCGGCTGTTGTGATACAATCTATTACATTCTTCTCACACTTACCCTCCATAACCACTCTGGCAAGTTTACCAAAGGGAGGATAAAGAAGCGTTCTGCGGGTCTCGATCTCACCTTCAAAAAAGGTCTGATAATCGTGAGTACGCGCTGTTTTTACCGCTGTTTCATCGGGAAAATACGTTTGAATAACTACTTCACCCGGTGTCTCGCTCCTGCCGGCTCTCCCTGCCACCTGTGTTAAGAGTTGAAAGGTTCGCTCTGAAGCCCTGAAATCGGGAAAGTGCAGTCCTGTGTCGGCCTGAAGAACACCCACAAGTGTTACATTGGGGAAATTAAGTCCCTTTGCGACCATCTGTGTACCAAGCAAAATATCGGCTTCACCCTTTGCGAATGTTTCCAGAATCGAAATATGCGCGCCTTTTTTTCGGGTTGTGTCCTGATCCATACGAATAATTCTGGCCTCCGGGAACTTTTCCTTAAGCGCTTCTTCCGCTTTTTGTATCCCTGTACCCTTATATTTCATGTTTTCACCACCACATTTGGGACAGGTATCAGGCGCACCGGCATAATAACCACACAAGTGACATTTGATAGCGGTTTCGGCTCGGTGATACCTTAAATTAACAGAACAGTTGGGACAGGAATAGGTGTAGCTGCATTGTTTACACATCAAAACAGCCGAAAATCCTCTTCGGTTTAAAAGCAGTATAGTTTGATACCCTTTGGAGATGGTTGTTTGGACCTGCTCAAGCAGGTGACGGGAAAAGGGGGTCCAGTTATTAGCCTTATGCTCTTCACCCATATCGATTATTTCCACCTTAGGGAGCCGTGAGGCGCCAAAGCGGGAGGAGAGACGAATCAGGTTATATTTGCCATTGCCCGCATTATGAAAGCTCTCTGTACTGGGAGTGGCACTTCCAAGCACAACCACACATTTTTGAATATGCCCTCTCATCACAGCGACATCCCGTGCGTTATAGCGCGGTTCCATATCACTTTGCTTGTAGCTGCCATCATGCTCTTCATCAACAATTATTAAACCCACATTGTCTACAGGAGCCAATATAGCACTGCGCACGCCTAACAGAACACGCTTACGTCCGGATATCACCTCCTGAAGACTATCCCGGCGCTCACCATCAGACATATGACTGTGAATAACAGTGATCGCCTCACCTATCGCGGAACGAAAGCGCTGAATGGTCTGGGGGGTAAGAGAGATCTCGGGAACAAGGATAATCACCCCCTTGCCCATGGATAATGCTGACTTGGTAAGTTCTGTGTAAACGTGGGTTTTTCCGCTTCCGGTGATACCGTAAAGCAGAAACGGTTTACCTGGATTCTTTAAGGTAGCGCCTATCTGCTCAACAGCAGCCTGCTGCTCAGCTGTTAATTGAATCTGCTCTGAACTCGTCTCCATCGACAACTCATCGGCATGACGTAAAACAGAAGCGAGTTCCTGCTTAAGATACCCTTTGTTCTGTAGCGTCTTCACCACCGAGTAGGACGCGCCCGTTAATTGGGTTATCTCTTTTACGGTTAAAGGTTGTTTGCTCTGACGCATTCTCTGAAGAATTTCCCGGTGACGCTCCTTTAAGTCATCTTCGGCCTTTTGAGTTACACTGTAAACATTGAGCGTCTTTTCACGGGTTTTCATAATTGATTTGCTTAAAAACGGTCTGAAAACCCTGCCAACATCACACTGATAATAGGAAGCCATCCACTGATAGAGCTTTAAAAGGGATTGATTTGAGTCGGTCCACCTGCCCGATTTAATCTCAAGCACCGGTTTTAAGTTGGGGTAGTGGGATTTTTCGCGTAACTGAACAGCCACCCCCCAGGTACGCTTTCTTCTGACCTCAACAAGCACAGGTGTGCCATAAGAGATACGATCAGACAGCTCTTCGGGGATGCTATAGTCATAGATCCCGGGGATAGCTACTGGAAAAGCAACCCCCACTACACTATATCTCCTTGAAATTACAGATTTTGCTTGATCTTCTCTATTATTCATGATATAAAAATTATATGCTCAATTCAAAGTAGTTCATAGCGAACAAACTTATAAATTACTTTCTGAGCAGCTTAAATGTTATAACCCCAGCCTATGAATTACCACTTTATTCTTTATCTGGGGTTAGTGGAGGAAACCAGAGGGCGGTTTAAAATGGTACGTATTCCAATAAACGAAGTTAAAGCTGGGATGATTTTAGCAGATGATGTCAGTGATCACAGTGGTAACCTGCTGATGAATCGTTCGCATGTACTAACAGAAAAATCCCTTGAGCACCTGAGAAAACACAATGTAGAGGAAGTCTATATTGAAGATCAGGCCAAAAGCACTGCCCCGGCTTCGGTTAGAACACCACCGATACGAGTCGAGATAGCCAAAGATTCTATGAAAGCATCGATTACCATAGACCCACCTCAAACAAAAGCTTCATTAAAGACAGAAGATCTGCAAAAAGCCCTTTCAGAAGCAGGCGTGGTTTTTGGTGTAGACCAAAAGGCTTTAAATGATGCGGTAGCCAGATGGCGTAAAAAGGGGGAATCTGTCTACATTGAAACCGCTGCGCAGGGAAGAGAAGCAGTCGCTAATTTAGAAGGGAGCTTTGAACCTGTAATAAACTGTATAAAAGACCACAGCATGTTAGAAACGATAAAAAAGGCAGAACACTTTTGGCAACTACCCAAAGACGCGCAAATCTTTGATCGGGTTGATCCCGGGTATATGATCGCACGTCGCGGTGATCCGGTTCATTCTGAACCGGGGAAAAATGTACTGGGCGATTTGGTTTTCAGTGAACAGGTTATAGAACAAAAAGTAGATCTTGGTGATGGTGCAGCATTTAAAGACGATTCGGTTATTATTGCAGAAAAGAGTGGTTTTGCTTACCACTTAAACGAAACTATCGGAGTGGTTCCAATTTGCTTTGATGGTGGCGCTGACCTCGAAATCAGCAACGATTGCATGAGTGCAAAGCTTATCGTACACAAGCCCGGTGAAAGAGGTAAAGCACCCACCAGAGAAGATATCTTTGCCTTACTCAAAGAGCATCAAGTTAACAATGGTATCCTTGAAAAGGAAATCGACACTATTTGTAGCCAGATAAAAAGTGGAGCATATCCCGAAGACGGAGTGGAAATAGCCAAAGGTATACCACCGCAAAACGGAGAAAATGGTTCACTTGAATTTCTGTTTAATACAGAAACTTCTCTCCAACCCAAAGTTGGGGAAGATGGTATTGCGGATTATAAAAACATAGACATAATAAACCCCGTAGGGGCTAACAAGAAATTAGTAAGGCTCATTGCTCCACAAAAAGGTAAAGAGGGCAGGGATATAAAAGGCAATGTAATCCCTGCCACCGATGGCAAAGCGGCGACTCTCCCTGTTGGTGCAAATACGGAGGTTAAAGAGGATGAGCCCGATTTTCTTATATCTACTCTGGATGGAATCGTAAAATACAATGGCATATCGGTTGAGGTTCAGGAGGGGTATGTGGTTGAAGGAGACGTGGATTTTTCAACCGGAAATATTAAATATGATAAATCAGTTACCGTAAATGGTGATGTGAAGTCCGGATTTTCCATAGACTGTGGCGGCGATCTTCAGGTGGGCGGTACAGCTGAAGACTGCAATATTCATGCTGGTGGAACAGTTCTCTGTAAACACGGTTTCCTTGGGCAGGGCAAGGGAGTTATAGAAGCAAAAGGTGATATAAACCTGGGTTTCATGAAAAATCAGTTGATACGTACAAGAGGCAATGTAAATATTGCAAAAGAAGCTATCAATTGTTTTATTCTGTCGAGAAAATCGATACATGTTCACGGAAATTCACTTTCGGTTGCAGGTGGGGACCTGATAGCCAGAGTTTCGATTATTGTTAACGTTGTGGGTAACGCAAGCGGCATCCGTACCAACCTGGAAGTAGGGGTTGACTATACACACCACGAACAGTTAGAGCAGCTCGATAGTCAGCTCAAAGATATAAACTCCAATCTTAAGAAATGTATAGAGAAAGAAAAGTATTTGGAAAAGATGCTCAAAATAAAACGTCGGCTTCCCAAAGAAAGTATTGAGCTCCTACAAAAGCTCAAAGAAAACATCGCCAAATACAACAAGCAGGTTAAGATCCTTGAGGATCGAAAACACATAACATCCGAAAAGCTCTTTGATACAGAAAATGCTTTTATCAGAATACTTCGTAGCGCTATGCCTGGTACAATGTTCAAGATAAAAGATCGCCATTTACTGGTTAAAGATACCATGACCGGCCCCAAAACCATACGTTTGATAAATGGAGTGATAAAAGCTATTTAACGTTTGCGGAATTTTTTGACAAACACCCTGTTGCCAGCACGATTGAACTGTACTTCATCCATATATTTTTTTATCAAAAAGATTCCCCTGCCATGATTCCGGGCAAGGTTTTCGGGTTTTAATGGATTGGGTAAATCACGGTAATCAAACCCCTTGCCTTCATCAGAGACGCTTAATCTAAGGCTGTACCTGTCTACTTTGTAGAGCATATACACTTTTTTGGATAAATCATTTCTGTTACCGTGTTTAATCGCGTTATTAAGTAGTTCGTAGATACAAACTTTCGTCCTTTTAATCACACTGTCGGCAAAATCCGCCTCATCCATTTTTCTTAAAACAACCGACGCGACCTCTTGTATCTGCCCGTAACTATGAATAATAACCATATCAGGTTCATCAGCGGGAATAAATCCTGAATCAAGAACCTGTGCTTCAGGCTCACATAGTTCTATGGCTGCGATGGCAATATCATCCTTGCGGGCGGAACTGTCTTTAAACCGGTTAAAATCACTAAGAATACATTCTACTATACTGCGGACATCCAGTTTAGCAGAATGTTGAACGATCTTTTCAAGCTGTGAAGAGTAGGGTCTGCCTGTGGTGTCGATAGTTTCACTCAAACCATCAGTGTAAAGCAAAAGCTTATCACCTTTATCTAATCTAATGATTTTTTCGCGGTAAGAAACCTCGTTTTTGATTGCGGAGTGCCCGATAAGAGTTCCTTCTGTATTTAGGGAAAAAAGCTGAGCACTCTCTTTTCGATAAAGGTAAGGTGCAACATGCCCTGCGTTGGAGAAGATAAATTTTCCACTCACTCTGTCATACAAAGAGAGGAACGCAGTTAAAAAATAACCATCATTTATATACTTGCCGAGCTCTTCGTTAACGTAATAAAACACTTCAGAAGGACTGTACCCGGCTTTAAGGGCATGAATAAAGAGTATTTTTGCCATTCCACCGATCATGGCAGCAGTTCTGCCCGATCCTCTAACGTCGTACATTAATAGTGCGGTTTTCTGGTAAGGTGTTACCAGGAAATCGTAATAGTCTCCCCCCACCTCTGAATGTGGTATGGAAAGGGCAAAAACTTTTAACCCAGGAGGGTCAGGCAAAGAAGACGGGGTAAGTGCAGAGTGTATAGATTTAACAAGGTTCTTTTCCTCTTCCAGTATCTCATCCTGAGTTTTGAGGTTCTCCTTTATAACCTTCAACTCCGTATTTATAGAACGATTTTCTTTTTTTAGGTTCTCGTTCTCTTTTTTAATTTGCGCACAGGTCCTCTTAAAATACCGACAGTATCGCAGCAGGCGCTTAAGACGAGATCGAAGCAGCGTATTTGAGCTAACCGGCTCTCTGTCCATAAAGGTTACCGGAAAAGATTAAAAGGTAATATACCCTTTTTTTTCAAACGCTCTTTATCCATTTTTGCTGCCTTCTTCAGAGTTTTCTTTTCTGAAGGAGAGAGTGAATCCATCCCTTCACGTGCAATTTTTTCGAGTATGGGATCAACCTGCTCCTCAAAATACCTCTTTCGATTTACCTGCCCCTGCACATTTGCTGTTCGCTTTCGCTGATTCCAGGAATTGATTACTCTGATATACCAACCATAAAGGTGGGAATATGATTTAAGATACCCGTATCCAACTGCAATGCCACCAAGATGTGAAAGATGAGAGATGCCACCTCCGGCAGGCCCTATTGAGCCAAAAAGGGAATAGACGGCAAACCCTATCACGAAATACTTTATTTTTATCGGAATAATAAAAAAGAGCAAAATCTGACGGTCAGGCCAGTAATATGCGCAGGCTGTTAACACTCCAAGCACCGCACCAGAAGCACCAATAACATGTATAGACCTTCCTGCCGGATCAAGAAGACTAAAGAGAGAGAAAAAGGCTGCCCCTATTCCACAAATAAAATAAAAGGTTAGAAATCTGCGTGGCCCCCAGTGACTCTCCAGATCCATTCCAAACATATAAAGCACAAGCATATTAAAGAGGATATGAAAAATACTGGTGGTAGAGTGAAGGAACATGTACGTGACAGTTCGCCAAAGCTGTCCCTGAAGAAAGGTCTCGTATGGAACCAATGATCCAAAATCAAATACAAATGTACCTATACCCGGGAGTAACTGAAGAAGATAAACGGCAACGTTTGCAATAAGTAGTGCACGCAATGCTCTTCCGGTGGTCGAATACCCATGATATCTCATACAAGCTCCAGCCTGTTTAAATAAAGTGTTATGGTAGAAAAAAAATACTTACAGTAATCAAAAAGAGCGTTTAAAGCTATCTGTTCTTTTTTAGTTTTTTTATAAGCTGCTCTTTCACAAATTCCGGCACAAAGGTACAAACCTGACTTCCAGCCCCATGCTGTGCAATTTGTTTTACCAGAGTTGAATTGAGATAAATATACTCAGAACTGGGCATAAGAAAGACGGTTTCGGCACTATCCAGAAGATTTCTGTTGGTAAAAGCCATCTGAAACTCATAATCAAAATCGGATATAGCCCGCAAACCTCTGATAATTGCAGTAGCGTTATACTCACGAACACAATCGACAATGAGTCCCGAATAGCTTATAACTTCAATGTGGGGAACATGTGCAAGAGCCTCACTTACCATATCCACCCGTTCCTCAACTGTAAAAAGAGGATTTTTGCCCGGATTAGATGCAACCACCGCAATCACTTTTTTAAATATTTTTGATGCTCTGACTGCAATATCTATATGGCCATAGGTAACGGGATCAAAAGTTCCGGGATAAATTGCTGTAGGCATAAAGCAAAAACAATTCCTTTATTTGAAAACAATTAAACGTTTAAATCTTATAGAACTCTATTACAGAACTACTGTAAATCCTGCTGTCCCACAGATTTTCCTTACTTTGCGGTGCAGGGGCAGTTTTTTCGCCTTTTAAACGGCGCCTTTCATAAACAAGTATTCCAGACTCCAGCAGATGCTCAAACATTCGAGGTACGAGTGTAGCAAGAATTTCGTTATCATAGGGCGGATCGTAAAAGATGATACTGTAGCGTCTTGATGTGGAGAAAAGTTTCTGAATATCTTCACGATATACTCTTACTCTATCCTCCACTCCCAATTGTACTCCATTTTTATAAATCTGATCTGCGACTTTTTTATCTTTCTCGTAAAAATCTACCCTTGAAGCACCTCTACTGAGCATTTCAAACCCCATAGCACCACTTCCAGCACACATATCAGCAACAATTGCACCGGTTATTTTTTTCTTTAGTATTTCGCTAACCGATTCTCTCGTTCGCTCAAGAGTGGGCCTGAACCGTTCATCTTTAAGCGTCACATTGAGCATACGCCCCTTGAGCTCACCGGAAATTATTCTTAGACGCATTTATTTCACCTATTCTTTAATGGTGAAAAGTACATCCAGATTCACGCTGATACGGTCACCGCCTAAGGCAGCTATTTTAATCTTCTCAAAAGCGCCGGGCACCTCTTCTTTATTAAGAGCCAGGATAAATCGAACAAATTCCCTGTAGGTCGCATCCCCTTCTACTCTATATAAAATTCTTCTGTACCGACCTATCTTCTCGCTTGAAATCTGGTTTAATGATGATCTTAAATTAACACCATTTTGCGATGCCAATGAACTGAACTGCCTGATTAAGGTATTAAGTCCTTCCCTGTAGGGCAGATTATCCAGCACTTTAAAAGGATCGGCTTCCCCTAAACCAAAAGTGGCCTGACAGGTAACCACAAATCTATACCCATTCTCTCCATCAGATTTTATATAGGACAGTGGCGGTGGAAGGAGCTCCAAACGCTCTTGTTTTAAAGAATTGAAAGTTGCTCCAATAGCATCCCTGGATGAAGCAAAACCTAGTGCATAAAAGGTTTGAAAACTATCTATTTCAAGTGAAACAAGGTTTATCTCAGGACTCATTACCCGATCAATAACTTCGATTACTCTTTTTGCAAAGAGTACTTCATATTTAATCTTCTCGGCAACAGACATTTTTTCATACGGAACTCTCAGCGGGATTCGCTCATCTGGTGTAGAATCAACATCTCTGACAACATCTTCCACCATATCGGGCCTGTAGCGGGTAGAAGGTTTAACTCCCGATGATAGAAGTTCCTTTTCAGTTTCACCATCTGTGTGTGACTGAAAAATGGTTACAGCCCCAATGACGGCGATAGCAAGCACAGCAAAGAGTGCAACAGGCAAAACCACTTTTGTGCCTGCCTTTAGCACTGACGGCTTTTTACGTCCTGAATTTTTCTGAAGATTGATTCTTATCATAGTATATCTTGGTTTCCACGCAGTGCCAGGCCTACCGAAACGGCAAGCTGTGCAGCATAGTTCTTTAACATCTCCTGCTCTAATTCCAAACCACAGTCAATTTTGCGAAAAGGATCAAGAAGCTCAGAACCTCTAAGCGACTGCAGAACAGAAGATCGGTAACTCTGTTCTGAAAAAAGTGACCCCGAAAGGAACAATTTTGCTGTTGCAATGAAATCATCGAATTTATTCTGACTTAAAATTCTAACTGATTCTTCATATAACCTTTTAGCATATTGAGCGGGTTCCATCGCTTCAATATTGTGCACAAGTATCGAATAATCTATAAATGAGCCCGAAATGGTTAAAATGATTTTGGTTATATCCGATTCCCCATGAATCAGAACTTTTGGCTGAGTGAGTTCTTCCGGATAATTGGCCTCAAAAACATTAACCAGTGCAAACAAATCTATATCGATAATAGCGGGGTTGAGCTTTATAGTTTTAACGGCACCAGAAAGACGCTCCAGAGCAGTTTTTCTCATGGCTGCAATCAAAAAGTTTTTTGCACCCTGATTCTGAAGCGAGTTATAGTCAAAAGCGTAGTCATCTATTCCCGAGATAATCTGCTGAGCTAATTCCCACTTAAAGACATCTTCTACATCCTCTTCCTCCCAATCGATACCAACCTTCTTTATAATGGCATTATCGGCAGGAAGTGAACAAATGACGTTTTTTCCCGGGAACTGGAACTTTTTCCGTACGTTTTTAAGCTCTCCACACACACAGTCCCAATACTGCTCCTTCTCAGAATGATCAAGAGGCAAAATCGCTACCTGCTCTATAGCCTGACTCTGGGAAGAGAATTGGGAGATGCTTATATAGTCATTCTGGAAATCGAGACCACTGATACTGAGCTGTGATTTCATAATTTCTGAGGTATTCCATTCTTTAAAACTGTACCCAGTCATCACCTTAAGCTGACTGGAAGATATGCTCCTAATTGAAGCACTGTAAGGTGCGCACTACCTTGATTTGCTCATGCTACTGTAAGAATTTGGACATGCCACTATACTATAACTAATTTAAATATCGTTTTTTGAAGCACAAGGGGGCAAATTCTTCTGCTTGGAAGAATAAAAGAAGATGGTTTGGTGTTAGTCATGGACACAACTTTTCAGCAATCTGCTCAAGCCGCACAGGACCAATACCTTTAACTTTAATCAGCTCTTCTTTCTCTTTGAAATCACCTGTACCATCTCTGTAATCGATAATTCGCTGAGCCAGTACAGGTCCGATTCCAGGCAGTGTAATGAGTTGATCGGTGCTTGCGCTGTTTATATCTATGCACTCCAGCTCTACCTTTTGAGGCTCAGAGACATAAAGCAGCCCTACTTCGTTTCCTTTTAGTGTGGAATCAAAAGATACCACAGTTCCGGTAGAATCGATCTGTTCGATTCCTGAAGCGCTGCTCTCAGGCGCGCCGGCATAGATCAGAAGCAGTATTGCAGTGATCCACATGAGAATAAGAACAACTCTTCTGCCTTTCATGTGGGCTCCTAAATTATTTCAAGAAACGCATCCACCACAACAGGGTCAAACTGCCTGCCCCTTTCCTTAAGCAATATACCAAATGCCACTTCTTTTGAAAGCGATTTTCTATAGGGCCGGTCAGAAGTCATCGCTTCAAAAGCATCTGCAACACTTAAAATTCTGGCACCAAAAGGTATTTGATCTCCTTTAAGTCCAGAAGGGTAGCCGCCTCCGCAGTAAAATTCATGATGATGAAGCACAAAAGGCACAAGCTCCTTTAAGGAAGGTACGTCACTGAGTATTCTTGCGCCAAGCTCCGGATGTCTCTTTATCTGCTCAAACTCCTCCAGTGTAAGACGTCCGGGTTTGTTTATTATTAACTCACTTATACCGATTTTTCCTATATCATGGAGCAGACCGGCATATTTCACAAGCTCAATGGCAGATTCTGACAACCCCAGGTGTCGTGCAAGAATAACAGTGTATTTCATCACATTTTCAGAATGACCATGTGTGTACTTATCCTTTGCCTCAACGGCCAGTGCAAATGCTTTAATCGTTTTAAGGTAGTTGTTTCTGCTGCTTTGGTAAAGCTTTGCGTTCTCAATGGATATACTTGCCTGTGATGTAAGTACATTAAGTATTTCAAGATCAAGATTTGAAAATGGTAAGCGATCTTTAAAACGGATAAGTATCAGTACGCCGATAATACGAGTCGGTGTTTTTAAAGGAAAAACGATATAGGAGCGAAGTTGGGGTGGCACAGGATATAATCCCAAACCTACCTCCTTACCCGCTTCCATAACAAGGGGCTCCTCTCGTTCCATAACCCACTTCGAAGCACACTTAAAAGCAGAGCTAAGCCAAAAGGCTCGTTCAAAAATGGTGCCGCCCATGGCGGAAACACTTAGTTTTGATGCTGCATTCTGCAGCAGTAATACACCACCATCCCCTTTGGTAATTTTTATGGAATAATCGATAAATTTTCTGTTAAGCTCATCAAGATCCAAAGTAGTTGCAAGCACTTTGGTAATTTCATGAAGAGAAACGAGTTTGGAGAACAGAAGATTCTCCTCCTCTATCTCCCTGTTTAAAAATGCCCTTCTTACTTTTTCACCTATCTCTTCAAGATGAAATGGTTTGGTAAGATAATCAAAAGCACCGAGTTTTAAACCCTCGATAGCAGATTCGATACTTGGATAGCCCGTTGTCATCAGTACCGGAATTTTGATTCCAGAACAGTTAATCCATTTAAGAAGATCGACTCCAGACATCCCCGGCATCTGAATATCGGTAACCATTAAATCTATCTGCTTTGACTGAATCGTCTCAATCGCTTCCTGTGCAGAGCAGGCAGTATATACAGCGTATCCTTTGCCTTGAAGAAACTGCGAAAGCACGTCACAAATCGTCTCTTCGTCATCAGTTATCAATATCTGCTTTGAGTCGTTGCTCATATCTATCCGTTTTTGTTTTTCTGATATTCCCGGAAACGTTTGAGATCCTCAGGTGTATCGATACCAAAAGATTTAAAATCATGTATCACACATTTGATTTTCATCCCATGCTCAAGAGCCCGAAGTTGCTCCAAACTCTCCCTTTTTTCAAGCACACCTTCTGGGAGTGAACAAAAGTGCTTAAGCCCAAACTTTGTAAACCCATATATTCCATGATGTTTGTAAAAGCTCTCTTCACCAGAGCCCATACCATAAGGAATTAAAGATCGTGAAAAGTAGAGCGCTTCTCCCTTGAGATTTAATACCGCTTTCACCACATGGGGCGTTTCTACCTCTGTTATTTTAGCATTGGAGAGAACAGTTAGCAAGCTGTTATCATCAATTTTTTGCAACTCTGCACAAAACATTCTCATCACTTCAAGTGGTATATTGGGCTCATCTCCTTGAAGATTAACAACATAAGAGCAGTCACTGCCACCAATCGCTTCATTAACCCGATCTGTACCACGGGTATGATCTTTTGATGTCATGACAGCAACACCACCATGTTTATCAACAGCCTCAACAATCCGATAATCATCTGTCGCCACTACGATTTCTGTAAACACCCCTGCTTTCTGCGCATTTTTGTATGCCCACATAACAAGAGGTAAACCCATAATTTCCTGGAGTGGTTTTCCTGAAAGTCGGCTTGAACCGTAACGGGCAGGAATCACACAGATAATTTTTTTATTCATACGTTTATCTCCAATTGTTTCTTATACTACTACTTAAATATTTTGACCTGTACTGTTTGAGCTATATACCCACCCGACTAATCACGTTCACTTATACGCAACTATTAATTGCTGAATGAATAGGTAAGCCCGATAGAAGAGGTGGTTTTATAGCGAATGTTCCGATCCACTTCTCTATCATAAAGAGCCTGAAGATTAAGTTGTACCATCACATAACGATTTATATTTATTGACAATGTATTATCCCATGAGATGTCAGGATAGCGCCAATAATCATCATCACCTTCTTCTTCAGACCTTATCAGTGCCATATATACCGTTAAACGACTGATAAATTTTAACCATTCATCCTCATTACTCTGAGTATAATTACCGACCACCTCAAGCCCGGCATCGTTGGTTCGCCTGGTTTCCCGAAGCATGGTTAAAGTGTCAAGTGCATCCCGGTCGATATGGTATCTGCCTGCGGCACCGAGTCTAAAGCTGAGTACCAGATTATCCTCTCTGAATATATCACGTATCGCACCCATTGAACCAGTAATTTCAACAGGATTAAAATATCGGGTATAAGCAGTATCTCTCTTATCAACAAACCTTGATGTCAACCCCAAACTGGTATAAGGATCAATAAAAGCGCGAAGTGGAAATCTAAATACCGTTTCGATATCTATGTAATCGGTAGAAACAAACGGTGAAGACCAGTTGCCGGTTTCTTTATCCTGTGTTTTTGTTTGGCCAAAGCCAATTTTAAAAACACTTTCATTCTCCAGCCACTGTGTGATGGCGCGTCGTGCGGTGGTGTTTGTCTGAGCCTGCCAGGTTAAACTCCCCATATCGCCACCATCCCAGTTCTGGGAGTAATAATTTAGAGCTAAAGAGAGATTTGAAACAGAAGAAATCTTCCAGGCATTATTTTGCTGAGAGTAAGCTAAAGCGATAAAAACCAGCATACCAGTTATACATTTTAGAAATAACAATTCTAAACCCCTTTTTAAAAGCGTGTAACTAATTTTCTTATAACAAGTCCACAAATATATAAAAAAACAGTTTATGGCCTCAAATCAATTTTTTTATACAGCTCTAACAGGGGTAAAAGCGATTGTAACTTTTGGCATGATTAAGGAAGATAGAGTGGTCCAGCAGAAGCTTTATATAGATTAAGCCTTAGCTGCTATGAAAAAAAAGCAGCTAAGAGCTAAAAGTGGTTTTCGCAATGCCTATATTTACCCACCAATAACTTTAGGAATAGCAAAATGCCCCTTTTTAACCTTTGGGCCATTAGCCAATACAGATTCATTACTTAAGGATGGAATTTCCACATCATCCCTTAAAGGATCATGGGTTGGTTCCACAAAGCAGGTAGGCTCTATTTGGGATGTATCGATTTGATCGAGTTGATCAATGTATCGCACAATAGAACCAAGTTGCGCGGTGAAATTTTCCACCTCGTGATCCGAGAGCTTTAGACGAGCTAATTTTGCCACATACAGTACTTTTTCTTTATCAATCATCTCACTATCCTTTTACTTGGTTATATTTACTGGAAATTAGCAAACTTAGCCATCAGTTTGCGCCGTGACCCATCATTGAAGAGCACAGTAAGCTTTAGATCCTCGCCAAAGCCACTTATTCCAAGTATTTTCCCTCTTCCGTATGATTTGTGCACAACAGTTTGCCCCATTCTGAATTCAACTGTTTCCTGTGAAAACTCATCATATTGGGGTTTAGCTTTTCTTACAGTATCTTGCGCTTTTTGAAAAGCAGTTCTGGGTTTTGAGGCAGGCAATTTTGAGGCCGGCTGCACTCCGGAGAATAAGCGTTTTGAACCAAACATTGCCGAAAAGTTACTTGTATTATCGGAGAATGAAAAGAGTTCTTTAGCGATGTCGTTAAAGAAGCGTGTTGGTTCACTGGGCAATATTTCCCCAAATCTGCGCCTTTGATCAACATAGGAACAATCCAGCTGCTCCATTGCCCGTGTGGAGCCTACGTAAAAGAGTCGTCTTTCTTCCTCGATTTTTTCATCATCGTCAAGATTTTGTCTTGAGGGAATGATCCCATCTTCAAGCCCCACCAGGAAAACATGCCTGAATTCAAGCCCCTTAGCACTATGCATGGTCAGAAAGTTTACAGAGTTGTCTTCAGGATTCCACACGTCGACATCAGATGCAAGTGTCACCTCTTCAAGAAATGCAGAAAGTGGGCTTTGAGGGTTTTCTGTGGACCAATACGCCATAGCATTTAAAAGCTCATTTATATTTTCCATCCTGCCCATAGCCTCTTCTGATTCCTGCTGCGTAAGCATGTCCATATAACCGGACAACTGAAGTACCTGATTTAGCAGTTCATGTGGCTTTTCCCCTGAATTATTTAAATCTAAAAGCAGTTCAAATAGCTCTTTTAGCTGAGTAAGTCCTTTTTGAGCCCGGGTCCCTACCGAAGAGCAGTCACAATGCAACACTGTTTCAAGAAGTCTTTTTTTATGTTTAGTTGCAAGATCAATGAGCCCTTTTCTGGCCTTATCCCCTAACCCTCTGGCTGGTACGTTAAGAATTCTCTCAAAGCTTGCGTTATCCCTTGGATTTACGAGTAATTTTAAATATGCAAGACAGTCTTTTATCTCTGCTCTTTCATAGAAACTGGTACCACCTACAAGCACATAAGCTATCCGTTTTTTTCTGAATGCTTCTTCAAAAACTCTTGACTGAGCATTGGTACGAAAAAGCACTGCAATATCGGTACCTTTCATTTTATCAAGTAACAGTTTCGTTTTTTCAGCTACCGAATCTGCCTCTTGCCGATCATCCCGATATCGGTTTACTGCAACCGTTTCACCGATGCTTCTGTCTGTCCATAAGTTTTTAACAGAACGGTTCACATTAGGCGAAATAGCAGCATTGGCAAAATCGAGAATCGATTTTGTAGACCGGTAGTTTTGTTCAAGTTTAAAAATCCTGGTCAGCGGGAAGTGGTTTTCGAAAGATAAAATATTATCAATCTGTGCCCCGCGCCAGCCATAGATACTTTGATCATCATCTCCTACAGCAAATATCTTTTTATGTGCCCTGGAAAGCAGATACACCAGTTTAAACTGTGCGGTATTAGTATCCTGATACTCATCTACCAAAACATAATTAAAAAGATTTTGATATTTTTTAAGTACGCTTTCATTTTCACGAAACAGATAGACTGTATTTGCAATCAGGTCATCAAAATCCATGGCCTGGTTTGAGGAAAGTGTACGTTGATATGCTCGGTAGAGTTTAGCGGTTTCTCTATCCCTAAACCCCTGCGCTCTGTTTTCAAGTTCAGTGGGAGAGATACAGGAAGATTTGTAGTTAGATATTATGGATAGAAGATATTTGGGCGGCATAGTTCTGTCATCAATATCGAACTCTTTAAGTAGTTTTTTAACTATTGATAATTGATCGGAAGAATCGTAAATTGTAAAGCTGCTGGTATAGTTTATAGCAGCAGCTTCACGCCGCAATATTCTTGCACAGAGGGAATGGAATGTACCTATCCATAGTCCCTGAGCCGGAACTCCGAGTATGCTTTCAATCCGTTGGCGCATTTCCCGTGCTGCTTTGTTGGTAAATGTAGCAGCAAACAAATTTCCTGCAGAGACTCCAAGTGAGATAAGGTAGGCGATTTTCGCCGTAAGTACTCTTGTTTTACCTGTACCGGCCCCAGCAAATACCAGCTCTGGTCCTTCGATATATTCAACTGCTTCTCTCTGAACTTTGTTAAGAACCATTGTGTCCAGAACAGAAGTCGTTTTATTCATCATTCTGTGTCGCTCCAAGTACCTGCTCTATAGTGGTTAGCCCTTCCAATACCTTCCTTATTCCATCTCTGCGTAAGGAGTCAAAATCGCCGCGCCCCAGCAGGTACCTTTTAATCTTATCAGCAGGTGCGCGTTCCATGGCCATTTTTGTTACTACTTCATCGGGAATCAAAAGCTCAAATACCCCCATTCGTCCTTTATACCCTGATCCTTTGCAAAATTTACACCCTGGGGCCTGAAAAAAACGCATACCTGGCTTAAGGCCCAATGACTTTAACATCTCGGGTTGAGGATCGTAGGGCTTTTTGCACCTTG
Source organism: Chitinispirillales bacterium ANBcel5 (assembly GCA_029688955.1). Lineage (NCBI taxonomy): Bacteria > Pseudomonadati > Fibrobacterota > Chitinispirillia > Chitinispirillales > Chitinispirillaceae > Cellulosispirillum > Cellulosispirillum alkaliphilum. The sequence goes on from JARUKZ010000002.1 coordinate 185,069, forward strand.
GGCATAGTTTTCTGACTAATCGCTGTGCAAGAACCCCAACAACGGTAGAGGTGATGAGAAAAGGTTCCAGGCCCATATCAAGCAGACGGGTATAGGCGCTTGGAGAGTCATTGGTGTGCAAAGACGAGAGTACAAAGTGCCCGGTCAAAGCAGCCTGTACAGCCATTTCACAGGTTTCTTTATCACGCATCTCACCAATCATGATTATATCCGGATCCTGACGCAAAATAGAGCGCATACCATCTGCAAAGGAGAAACCGGCTTTGGGGTTTATATTACCCTGACTTATCCCATCAAAGTGCAGCTCCACCGGATCTTCCATAGTAATTATATTCTTTGTAACATTATAGATTTTTTGAAGAGAAGCATATAAGGTAGAACTTTTTCCGCTTCCTGTGGGCCCGGTTACAAGAAGGATCCCATCTGGTTTTTTAATTATTTCCGAAAACTTCTTTTTAACAAAAGGCATAAACCCTATTTGGTCAATTGTAATTCCTAAAGATTTAGGATCAAGAATACGCATTACAATCTTTTCATTTACTCCCCGTTTTCTGGTACTTGCCGGGTAAGTTGAAACACGAAGATCAATTTCCCTGCCTTCATGGAGTATCTGAATTCGTCCGTCCTGAGGCTTTCTCTTCTCGGCAATATCCATTCCGGACATAATTTTTATTCTTGAAGTTATCTGAGCTCTGAGCTGCAGAGGGATAGGGTTTTTTTCGATCAGCTCACCATCCACTCTATACCTCAGGCGCATGTATTTTTCCATTGGTTCAAGGTGAATATCGGATGCACCCTCTATGATCGCCTGATTTATCAGCAGATTAACAACCTTAACTACCTGTGCACCCTCTTCATCGGTTAGGTTTTCATCGTCCTCTTTTTGCACCAAATCAAGCTCTTCGGCACCATCGACAGACCCCAAAAGCTCAGTCATCTCTTCCAGGGCTGCATGATAATTACGCTGAATAGCTGCAACAATCTCCTTTTCGGTGGCAATTACAGGCTCAACTTCTTTACCCGTTTTGAATTTAAGATGATCGATAGTACGAAGGTTTGAAGGATCAGCCATTGCGACTGTAATTACACCCTCCTGCTCAAAGAGCGGGATAACTTTGTACTTACGAGCCATCTCCTCGGGAATAATTTTAAGAAGATTACTATTAAAAGAGAAATGTTCAAGAACCACATGCTGGATATCCAGCTGAGCACTCAGAACATCAACCAACTTTTCCTCTGTGATAAAACCCAGTTTGATCAAACATTTGCCAAGCTGCAGTTTACTTACTTTCTGCTCTGCGAGTCCCTGTTCCAGCTGCTCCTGTGTTATTAATCCCTGCTCTATTAACACCTCACCTATTCTTTTTTTATGAGCAAGCTGTATTTGTTCACCAAGGACGCTGGAGAGGTCATCTTCGCTTAAATATCCGAGGCGTATAAGAATTTTTCCCAAACTTGCACCAGTACTTCTGTGTTCCTGCAACGCATGCAGAAGCTGCTCTTCAGTTACTAGCCCCTGAGCAATAAGTATCTCGCCAAGTTTTTTACGCCTTTTTTGCATAACCATAATTTCGCTGTACCCTTATATTTATTTAGATGCAAGGTTAATATAAACTGATAATTTCAGCATTTCAAGCATCTCGCAATATGATCATAACTCCTGCCCTCAATCCTCTTTAGCTTACCATTATTATCCCTGTATTGAACACCATCTATTTGTTTATTAAAGCTTCCGAGACGAATAAACTCTAAATCGTTTTGCTCTATACCACAACTTAGAGGGTCAAAGGCGCTATCAGCAGCGAATAAAAGCTCATACTCCTCCCCGCCCCCAAAAAACCAATCCATCCAGTCGCATTTAAGCGTATTTCCAAGATCATGCATCGCTCTGTTCTTAAAAGAGGTTATATCGCTAAAAAGAAACCCCGTTTTGTTTTCGTAACACAGCGTAGCGATGTCTTTTGAAAGCCCGTCAGAAAGATCCATTGCAGCATGAACCTGTTTTTGTGCAGCGAGTGCAAACGCTGTTGTAATTCTGGCTTCAGGAGCAATGTGAGCCCTAATAAGTGACTCGAATTGATCTGGTATACGGTCTCTGCCCCATCTTTTTATCGCATCAAAACCTGCAGCACTTTTCCCCGGAAAACCTGTTACCCAAAGGTTATCCCCCTCACCTATCCCGGTTCTTTTCAATACCCTATGACCTTCAGGTACTTTTCCAACCAAAGTGATTGCTATGGTCCAGAGAGGACCTGAGGACAGATCTCCACCTACGATAGGGAAATTCCACTTTTTTATTGCAGTTGCAAAACCCTCATAGATAGATTGTACCGAATCAGCTAAATTCTGCTCTCTTTTTGGAAATACAAGCTGAACCAAAGCGCCATCCGGCAAAGCTCCCATTGCAGCACAATCGCTTAGGTTACTCACCATCGCTTTATAGCCAATTTCCTGCAAGCTCATTGAATCAAGTGAAAAATGAACATTCTCAACCGATACATCTGCAGTCAGAATCAGGCGTTCTCCTTTACTACAGCCCCTCACCGCCGCATCATCTCCCATGAGCTTTTCATAGATGCTGCTACTTTCAACTGCACGACAAAGAGGTGTAAGGCGTTCCAATAGATTGTACTCTCCAGATGGAAAAGAGAACATTAGAGCCATCCTTTTTCTATTTGATTAGGGTGAACCGACTAAATATACATTTTTTTTTATAAAAATTCTTTTTTATGCTGCGCCATAACTATTTTTATCTATGATTTTGATTTTTTGTTATGGAGCATTATGCTTATTCCTTACGTTTCAGATCCCTCCAGAAAAAGAGTAGCCGCTTTCGGCTCAGCTTTAGTTGATCTTTGCCTACTTGAGCGCGAAGAATTTTTAACTGCTACTGGTGCCCAAAAAGGCGGAATGATCCTCAGTGATTACACCTCTATAAAAGGGCTTTTGGATAAAGCTTCAAGCACTCCAATTATCGTTCCCGGCGGTTCGGCCTGTAACACAATAGTTGGTATAGGCAAACTTGGTGGATCGGTGAGATTTATGGGTAAAAGAGGCAATGATGAGCTTGGGGTACTGTTTGAGAAGGGCCTGATCAAAAACAACGTCGAGCCGATTCTTTTCACCTGTGAAACGCCTACGGGGCATGTTCTCTCGATCATTACCCCCGATGCCCAGCGTTCGATGTTCACCTTTCTGGGTGCTTCAGCGGAAACAAGTCCTGCGGAGATACTACATGAACACTTCAAGGATAGTGCTGTAGCCCACTTTGAGGGCTATCTTGTAAGCAACCCCGAAGTGATGTTAGCAGCACTTGATGCGGCTAAAACTGCAGGTGCAATGATCTCTCTTGATTTGGCCAGCTATACAGTTGTAAATTCTTCTAAGGAACTTTTTGAGAAAATTATCAGTGAATACGTCGATATACTGATAGCCAATGAAGACGAGGCGTGTGCGTTTGCCGGGTGCAGACAGGAAGAGCAGGCACTTGAATATTTAAGCACCAAAGCAAATCTTGCTGTAATGAAACTTGGCAAACGTGGCAGCATAGTAGCTCATGAAGGCGTGAATATGCAAATACCACCTCATGGTAGCGGCTTTGCCATCGATACTACCGGGGCAGGAGATCTGTGGGCTGCGGGCTTTCTGTATGGATTAGTCAATGGATTCACTCTTGAGAAATGTGGCGCACTGGGAAGTGCGTGCGGCTTTGAAGTCTGCCAAAATATTGGCGCCTCAATAAGTGATGAAGGGTGGCAGAGAATTAAAACACAATTTCAGTTATAAGCTACCCATCAGCTTTAAACTAACCTTACGCTAATTATAAGGAAATATACTACCTTAACAGGGTTTTGAAAGCGGTTTTCACTACCCCATTTTCATTAACATTTCTTTGGAGGATCTTCGTGACCAAAAAGTTGTATGTGGGTAATCTCCCATTTAGCGCAGATGAGCAGCAGGTAAGCGAGCTGTTTAACCAGTATGGAGAGGTTCAATCAGTAAAAATTATTTCGGACAGAGAAACAGGACGTTCAAGAGGTTTCTGTTTTGTTGAAATGGAAAATGCCGAAAGCGCAATGGCTGAACTAAATGGCAAGGAACTCAATGGACGGAGTCTAACCGTAAGCGAAGCACGCACAAGAGAAGGTGGCAATAGTGGTGGTGGACGTCGCTTTGGAGGCGGCGGTGGCCACAGAGGTGGTTTCAACCGCAGATAAACCTTATCTTCTTAATACAATGTATCACTGTTTATTAACAGTGATACATACTCTCCCCGAACAAATCATCGCCCCCCTTTTTTCGTACTTTTCTTCGATTTCTTAAACACATCCCTCAGTATGGCCTTTCTTTTGCTACAGTTATTATATCAAAAATCGATATCTGTACTATCAAAAAGGAAGGTGAATCGATGTACCTGGAAAATAACACACTCTTAACGACCGCTGCAAACCTTCTCACACATGGTAAAGGCATCCTCGCTGCAGATGAGAGCCATGGAACTATAACCAAGCGTTTTAAAAAAGCAAACATCGATTCTACACCCGAAAGCCGCAGAGCCTACAGAGAAGTACTTTTCACCTCTCCTGGAGTAGAACAATATATTTCAGGTGTTATAATGTATGATGAAACCCTGCGTCAAAAATCCAGCTCCGGACTTCCATTTGCTCAACTACTCTCAGACAAAGGTATAGTACCGGGAATTAAGGTAGATAAAGGAACCAGATCAATTCCCTTTTCTGTGGGTGAAAAGGAAACAGAGGGGCTTGATGGTCTAAGAGAGCGGCTTCTTGAATATCGTGAGCTGGGTGCAAAATTTACAAAGTGGCGAGCGGTTATAGCGATCGGTGATAACATCCCCACACGGCAGTGTTTATTATCTAATGTACATCTTCTTGCCCGTTTTGCGGCACTTAGCCAGGAAGCCGAACTGGTTCCGGTCGTTGAACCAGAAGTACTCATGGACGGAAACCACTCTATTGAAACGTGCGAAAAAGTAACCCAAACGGTTTTAAACACTTTGTTTAAAGAACTTCTTGAACACAGAGTAATACTGGAGGGACTTATTTTAAAAACCAATATGGTGCTGCCAGGGAAAAGCTCTTCTGAGCAGGTTGAGAATTCTACTATAGCCAAAGCTACAACCAGATGTCTTAACCGAACAGTTCCTCCAGCTGTACCGGGTATAGCATTTCTGTCCGGTGGACAAGACCCCCTATCAGCCACAAAAAATTTAGATGCAATCAATAAAATCGGTACAAGCAATTCCTGGAAAATAACATTCTCCTATTCCAGAGCACTTCAGGATCAGCCCCTGAATATCTGGAAAGGACAGGAACAGAATATTAAAGAAGCGCAGGCACTTTTTATTCACAGGGCTCGCTGTAATGCAGCTGCCAGTATTGGTCAATACTCCCATGAACTGGAAGAGCGCTTTGAATAAATAGCGCGGGAGGTAAATATGCGTTCTATATGGACCGGAGCCATCAGTTTTGGATTAATTTATATACCAATAAAGTTGTATGATGCCACCAGGGCGCACAGAGTTAACTTTGATATGATCAGAAAAAAAGATCATTGTCGTGTAGGGTATGTGCGCGTGTGCAAAGAAACCGGTGAAGAGGTACCTTACCAGGATATAGTAAAAGGGTACGAATACAGAAAAGGTGAATATGTAGTCATCGAACCAGATGATTTTAAAAAAGCTAATGTAAAAAAAAGCCAAACGATTGAGATGGTGGGTTTCACTAATGCAGACCAGATAGATCAGAAGTTTCTTGAAAAACCATACTTCTTAGAACCAGTCAGAGAGGCCAAAAAAGCTTATGCACTTCTCCGTGAAGCTATGAAAAAAAGCGGTAAAGTTGGAATCGCCCGTTACGTTTTAAAAACCAGAGAGCACATGGCGCTGATTAAGCCCGACCAGGATGTATTGATACTAAATCAGATGCGATTTGCTGATGAAATACGTCCAAGCAGTGAACTGAATGTGCCAGGCCCGGGCACCGAAAGTGTTTCTGAAAAAGAGCTCGATATGGCAATCAAATTGATTGATCAGCTTACAGAACCATGGAAACCAGAAAAATACCATGATACCTACTATGAGGACCTTAAGAAGATTATTCAGGATAAAGTTGAAGGTAAAATACCACAACCAGTTAAAGAGGAACCTGTACCTTCGGGGGTAACCGATCTTTTCTCCAGCCTTGCTCAGAGTCTTGAAATGGCACAAAAAGGTAATAAGGCTGCATAAGATGGTAATTAATCATACCAGGGCCAGTACTACAGTTTTCTGTTGTAGCTATATCCGAAAGTTCTCTTTATGAGTCTGAATAATTATAACAGAAAAAGAATTTTCACTAACAGCCCGGAGCCCCCTCCGTTACACCATAATAGCGTTGTGTCCCCTTTTAGATTCGTCATACAAAAGCACAGAGCCACCCGTCTGCACTATGACCTTCGCCTTGAACATAAGGGTGTTCTTAAAAGCTGGGCGGTTCCCAGGGGGCCAGCTTTAAATCCGGAGAGCAAAAGGTTTGCAGTGATGGTTGAAGACCACCCCTTAGAGTATCGTCATTTCGAAGGGATTATTCCAGAAGGGAACTATGGCGCAGGGGAGGTAATTATTTGGGATGAAGGTAGCTTTAGTGTAAATGGGTGTAAAGATCGTAAAGAGTGTGAAAATTATTTCGAAAAAGGGCTACAGAAAGGACATATTCAGTTTGAGCTTAGCGGTAAAAAGCTTAAAGGTCTTTTCCACTTAATAAAAACACATGGAAAAGAGGAAAAAGCCTGGTTACTGATAAAAGGCAAAGACAGCTTCTCCTCCAACAGAGATATTTTGTTAGAAGAGCAATCGGTGCGAAGTGATATGACTATTGGGCAGCTCAAAAAAGCAGCAAACCTTTCATTACACAGGGTAGATCAAACAAAACTTGTATCCTTGTTAAGAGATGCCCCGCAGAAAAGCTTTTCGGGCCCTTTAAAGCCAATGAAAGCCACATTGGTGAATACCATTTTTGACCGCCAGGGTTGGTATTTTGAAATCAAATGGGATGGGTACCGAGCAATTGCGGAGTGTTTAGGTGGTGAGGTAAAACTTTATTCCAGAAATGGCAACTCATTTAATGAACTTTTCACCCCGGTAGTTAAGGAGCTGAATAGCTTAGATTTTGATGCGGTATTCGATGGTGAAATCGTTATAGTAGATGAAAATGGCAAATCAGATTTTGGTATGCTTCAGAATTATCGTACTACCGGTAAGGGTATTCTTGTTTACTATATCTTTGATCTGATCTACTATAAAGGCTACGACCTGACTGGATTGGCTCTTCACAGCAGAAAAGAGATGCTTCAAACGATTTTCCCTTCAAATTCAAACCATTTAAAATACAGTAAACACATAGAAACCAATGGTAAGGCTCTCTATAAAGCAGCCCAGGAACACCAACTTGAAGGGGTTATGGCAAAAGACAGTGCAGCCCCATATACCCCTGGAATAAGGAGTCGGCTCTGGCAAAAGGTGAAGATCGTTAAGCAACAGGATATGATTATCGGTGGTTTCACTGAACCTGCGGGTGGTAGAAAGGGACTGGGAGCTTTGATTCTCGGGGTATACGATGAAGGCAAGCTTAAGTATACCGGACATGTAGGTTCGGGTTTCAGTGACAAGATGCTCGGTGACTTACGTCATACACTTGAAGGTAAAAAAATAGAAGCATGTCCTTTTTTCAAAACACCCTGCAAAGACACTAATGCTACATGGGTAAAGCCGGAATTGGTATGCGTGGTAAGGTTTTCAGAATGGACAAGTGATGGTTTTATGCGTCACCCTGTTTTTCTTGGACTCAGAGAGGATATCTCCCCTGAACAAACCATAGAGGAAAAACCACAAAGCACAAAAAAGCGTTTTACAGTAAAATCAAATCAAACCAAAACAAAAATTTCTGGGCATAACCTTATTCTCACCAATACAGATAAAATATACTTTCCAGAGGACAAAATTAGTAAGGGAGAAATAATCGACTACTACAGAGAGATCTACCCCTGGATTCTCCCCCACCTTTCTGAGCGTCCTCAGTCATTACACCGATTCCCGGACGGAATTTACGGAAACCATTTTTTTCATAAGGATATGGAGCATTTACCATACTGGGTTCAGAGTGAAATAATCACAGATTCCGAAAGTTTAGAAGCAACAAAATACCTTCTCTGCCAGGATGAGGCATCCTTGGTTTATATGATAAATCTTGGTGCTATAGAGATCAATCCCTGGATTTCCCGGCGCTCAAGCCAGGACTATCCTGATTACATGGTTATTGATTTAGATCCTCTGGAGTGTCCCTTTTCAGATGTGGTACACACTGCACTTGAGGTTCATTCTGTACTTAATTTAATCGGAGCACCAAATTACATTAAAACATCTGGTTCAAAGGGTATGCACATCTTTGTACCTCTTGAAGCAAAGTACAGTTATGACCAGTCTCGTCAGTTCGCTATGCTTATCTGTCATGCTGTTAACCGACAGCTTCCTGCTACTACAAGCATGGAACGGATACCCTCACGCAGAAGAGGGAAAGTGTACCTCGATTACCTTCAAAACCTAAAGGGTAAAACAATAGCCAGTGTGTATTCATTACGCCCACACCCAGGGGCGCCGGTTTCTACTCCACTTCACTGGGAAGAGGTTACATCCACTCTTAATCCAAAATTGTTTACTATTAAAACAATTTTTAAAAGACTTGGTGAACGGGGGGACCTGTGGAGACCTGTACTTGGTGCAGGTATCAATATGTCTGAGTGCCTTCACAAGCTTGGAGCACTGATTTATGATGTAAAGTAGTTAGTTAAGGAGCTGTGAAAATGGATCATTTTGATGCACTTGTTTTGGCTTCCGATCCGGCTGGGGAACTGAGCCAAGATCCACACATTAAACTCAATGCACACGTTCCTATTCACGGTAAACCTATGCTTGACTGGGTTGTGGATTCGTTACGACAGTGTAGATACATCGGCAAAATTAATGTAGTAGGACCAGATTCACTGGATGAACTCCTTTGTAGCAGGTATATTTCTAAACGTATACCACCAGCAATGGCAACACTGAATAATTTAAGTGGATTATGGAATTCCCAAAGCAATTATTTTCTGGTCATTCCCTGTGAAGCAGTTTATCTTACCAGTGATACTATAGACAAGAGTTTTCAATCATTCACCAAATTAGATACTCAGTTTGCGATTCCCTGTATTGTGCCCGAAAAGGTCAGAATAAATACTCCTGTGGCCCCAAAGGTAGAATGGAAAGGCAAAAAAGTAATACCCGGGGTTATAAGTTTTGTCAGAAAGGGAGCAACTATTCCTCTGGCAATCCATAAACTTAAAAAGCTCGAGCGGAAACGGGATCCTCTGGGCAGTAATAAAGTTATCTTGCCAGCACTTGCAACATTAGAAGAAACCCTGATCGAACGATCTGAATCAGTTTTCAAATACTTTAGTAACAGTAACCAACAGGTTGTGATGTCAATACGTTCAAAAAGGGATTTGGAGTACGCAAAGAGAATGCTTGCTAATCCCTGGCATCCGCGATTTAAAAAAGTAAAAGTTATCGTTAATCCTCATTCGGGACAGGGTATTAAACTTCCTTCACCAATCCTAAAATTCATCGGGCTCCGTAAGCGATCCCTTGATCAAATTCAAAATGCAAAGCAATTAACTGAAACAATTCGGTTATATTTAAATGAAATTGGAATGTATCCGGAATTTTACGTAAGTAAAAGTTCCGAAGATGCTACCCAAACAGCCAGAGCATGTGCAAAGAATAGATATGATCTGGTTATAGCTGCAGGCGGGGATGGATCTATAAATGCTGTAATTAATGGTCTTGCTAAAAGCGAAGTAACCTTTGGAGCTATTCCTCTGGGAACAGTTAATCTCTATGCATTGCAATTGCAGATACCTATGGAGATACGAGCCGCCTGTCAGCTCATTGCTGAGGGTAATACAAAAAAAATTGATCTTGGAAAAGCTGGCAACAAGTATTTCACTTGCTTGTCAGGAATAGGTTTTGATGCTTTTGTAATAAAAAGAGCTGATACTAAATTGAAAAAAATTCTGGGGGCAGCTGCATATATTCTTGTTGGTATTACTAACTTCTTTAAGTATTCGTTTAACCCGGTAATCCTTTATGTTGATAATCAAATTGTACCAAGAAAAGGTTACAGTGTAATTATTGGTAACGGGAAGTATTACAGTTCTAATTTAATCATTTATCCTGATGCAAGTATTGAAGACGGTCTTCTTGACGTTATCATTTTTAAAAACAGAAGCATCCTAAGCATTGTGAACTACCTGCGGGGATTAAGAAAAGGACACCTTACTGAGCATTCTGATATAGAATATTATCTTGGTAAAAGTATAAAAATCGATAAAAAAGGTAAGCACCACGTGCATATAGATGGTGAACCCCACGGACAAACCCCTTTAGATATTTCCATCATTCCAAAAGCTCTAAATGTAGTGTTTTAAAATGCATCTCCATGCCTTCCCTTCCTTTATTTCAAAACCTTTAAGTTCATGCCGTTTTTGAACTAATTTCCGGTAAAAAAAGAGCCACCTGATAAACTATGCAATTAAACCAATTTTAAAGTTGTTTATACTTGACCCAGCTATACAAAAATCGTAATTTAATAGTAATCATTTCTAAATTACTAAATGAGGTATAATATGTTTAAAACAGGTCTCCTTTTATTACCACTACTTCTCTTTTGCTGTGTAGAAAGCCCCAATATCACTGATACAAACTCAGAGCCTCAGACTCCGACAGTGGTTGAACTCTGCTCAGAAACTTTTGACCAGAAGGTTAATGTGGAAAACAGAGTTACCATGGTTAAATTTTATATGAACACCTGCCCTGCCTGTATAGTGATGATAGACACTGTAGAAAAAATAGCAAAGCAGTATGACAGTGAGAATATACTTATAGGTAAAGTTAATGTCAGAGAAGAATCTACCCTGAGCCAAAAATTCACTATACGATCTGTACCTACCTTTATTTTTTTAAGAGGTGGGGAGGAGTACGAAAGAAATATTGGAGTTACCAAACTAGAGAAATTACAGGAACTAATTGATTTGGGCTTCGGTACTGATCAATAGCCATGTGGGGGATGCTACAATAATGAAACTCATACCAGTTTTTTTTGTTATAGTATTGACTTTCAACGTTTTTTCTGAAACAGATACCCGTACGGTTAAATCAAGATTCAACCGTTGTGAAAATACACTGAGACGTGTGGAGCGTCTTTTTTCAAGGTACCAGGAGACATTGGACCGAATCGGACAGGTTGTAGAAAACGACTCTGAGACAGTGAATCGTTTCAACAATCAATTTTCGAGATTGGAAAACAGAGTCGACTATTTTCAGAACAGAATTGAGAGGATACACAATCAACGAAATTCTCTGCATGAAGAGTTACAAACCCAAGGCCCAACCTGTCCTTCATGCGTTGAATCCAATGTCCATCTTTTCTGCAGAACTGCTGAAATGCTTCTTTCCGATATAGAGGAATATATAGACATAGCTTCAGACCTTTATTCACAGATAAGAGAATACGGATCTGTTTTTAAGAAATCGCCAATCCGGGATCAGGCAAAGTTTAAGGAAAGAAAAGTGGAAATGGATTCATTGTATCAGGTATTTGGCAACCTGAAGAATTCTTGTGAGGATCCATCTGTAAATATCCTGTATCAACAAGCAGAAGAAAACCTTACTACAGCCCAGAAACTTTTCCACGCGGATAAGGTAGGAGAGGCTATGGAAAATTTGGAAATATTTGAGCAATTATTCAATATGACACTTCAGAGATGTTATGAATGAATTTATGAACAGCAGGCCTTATATTTTCTTCCTTTTTTTTATCCTGAATTCGCTCTCAGGACCGTTAAAGGCAGAATACCTGAATACTGATTCCATCAACTACAAAGCTTTACGAAAGCACATCACTTCTCAAGATACTGCTTCATATATAGTCAAAACAGCCGACAATCTCGCCAACAGCGGTCTATTTGCAGAAGCATTAGAGCTGCTTAAACCATTCTCCTGTTATCAGTGCAATGATACAGCAGAAAGTCCTGCTACGATAAGCTGGAGAATATCAACAGGGTTCGATTACAACTATCTCCAGGACGTAGATACAGCTGTGATGACCAGGGAGGAATATCAACAATACAGACGTACTTTGGATACCCCACACGCTCTTTGGTTTCGTGCATCAGCTTCATATAATACCCCCCTGGTTTTCTTAAATAGAATAGCCCCCGACCTTTATATCTCAAAACAAACAAATCGCTTTAGAGTACCCTTTTTCATTTTTGATGAAAAAGAACGTCTTCAGCTTAGACCCTCTTTTAAGCTTGAGAAAAGAACTCAGTTTCATGATAATAAAGGGGATGTGTTTGAACCCTTTAAAAACCATCCCTCTGATATGGCCGGTGTTTCACTTTATGGTGAAATAACCAGCACCTCAAACTCCAACAGCCATATCTTTTGGCGCGTACCCCTATCGATAGATTGGACACATTACAGAGAAGATCTGCCAGGATATGAATCAACCATAGACTACAGAATCAATCCTTCCATCGAACTCCAATCCCAAAGCGGAATGATCTCGGCATCATTTCTAACTGAAATTCATTACCAAAGCCATTACAAAAACTTTGATTCACTGAATCTGTTAAATTCCTATGCCAGTAGCGAGATCAGGCTACGCAAGGGAATGCTCTCAACCAGTTTTTGGAGTACATGGATACATGAAAAATATACTAACAATCATTCTATATCTTCGATAAACCGAATAGAATCATCACTAAATGCCTCATACGTTTTAGCACAGTGGCTCAGACCAAGAATAGCAATAACCCATATGCATGAAACAGAAAATCTTAATAAGTATAACGGGATAATTTATGGCAGTGAGTACTCCATTTCAACTCAATTTACCCTTAAACCTCTGAACAATCTTGAATTTGAACCTGGAACAGAACTTAACCTACGCAGCGGTGGAAGCGACCTGTATAACAGTGAGGCAGGTGAACACTATCGCTTTTTGTGGGAACCTCAAACTAGAATCGAACCATTTTTACGTGTTAGATTTTTGAGGGGTATTTTTGATCTGGGGCTATTGGGGGCTTATGCATATGAAAACAGTAGATCAGATTATAAAGACAGCTTTAAGAGCAGAAAAACGATGCGACTTAATTTGGATGGAAGTATCTATCCCACCGATAACTTTTCATTGGGTTTATTTACAGATTACCAATACCGGTCCTATTATCCCTATGGAGTAGTAGGTAAAAGGAGTGAAAACCTTAGTTTTTCAATAAATGCTACAATCAGGATTTATTAGAAATAGATTCAAGAAAACGCCTGCAATCGTGATTTTGATTGCAGGCGTTTTTCTACGCCAGGTATATTCTCTCCAGTGAAGAAGTATTTCTGTTACCTTTTTTATCAACAGCTTCAATGAAAAAGCGGATATCTCCGGCTCCCTGCGGCAATTGTGCAGTGAAATAATCTGCGATCAGTGCCGGATTGGTTCTGGATGGATAGGCTCCGTTGTTTTTCATCTCATACGTTTTCTCTTTACCATTTTGACTTAGTACCAAATTAACTTTTTTTATACCCGAGGTATCGTGTATAAAGGTATGTACCGTACCGGTCTTATCTGCATCTATAAGACAACCCTGCCCCCAGGCTTTCCCTCCCGGGTTTTCGGGAGTAATCCAGGGTGGGAAGATAACCGGTGCAGTGTTATCTTTTCCCGAACCAGTGACTGTATCAAGATGGCCCTTTATGAGGGAATATGCTGAATTAGCAGCATCGGTAACCTGCTGATCCCAAACGTCCTGTCCAGTCCAGTACCAGTAACAACTCGTTTCAGCAGTGAGCATCAGCCGTTTGGCTTTTTCTACTTTTTCATCCTTCATCCCCTGATCCTCAAGAGTGTAAATGCAGTTTTGCAGAGCAGTTAGTACAGCCCATGAATTGAGGTCAGGAGAGTAAGGCTGCTCGTACATACTGAACCATTTTCTAAACTGTGGATCACCATTATCTGCACCGCTCCATGATCCCCCCTCCACGTGTACTGCATTTGCCGGATCAGGTGGAAACAGCTCAAGGTAATCCTCAATTGTGGTCAATTCAAAACGCGGATCTTCATTGAGCCACTCAACCATTCTTGCAGTATTATGTCTGTAATAGCTGTCTGCGCCGCCTCCATGATTATCTCCATCAGAGTGAAGCAGAAAAAATGGGGGGTGTTTGGGATCATAGGAGTTATCCGAAGCTATCTTTTCGTAAAGCTGTGAGAAAACATCATCGTACTGAAGAGCACCAAATCCCCCCCTTGCATCTTCATTACCAATATACCGCTCAGCCGGCACTCCAATAATCTTATGTACCTTTCCCTCTACATCTTCATATTTAATGTATTCTGGTCTCAAAAGTGAGGGGCTGATTTTGCCTGGAGCCCAGATATTTTGCAAAGACATCCAGTCATCAACTGCAGGATTTACCTGCTCAGAAGGGTTCGGTGGAAGCATTCCTTCTTCAATTCCGGGATAGGGATAATCTGCACAGGCACGGTAACGGTGTATTGAGTCATAGATCACCGCTTTAACACCCGCAAGGTTTAACCAGGGTATCATTCTTACATGAAAAGCTGTTTCAGGTGGAAAGAGTATGCCTGAAGCATCAACGCCAAAAACTTTGCGAATTATATCTTTGTGAAGCTCAATCTGTGAAACGATATCCCGTCCTGGTATAAGAGGCATTAAGGGATGATAAAACCCAAAGGCGGTGAAATTAACCCGGTTATTATGTTTTTTGGTTTTCTCATTTGCTATAGAGCGCAAATCATTACTCCATGAATTAAAGGTGCCACCACATAGCCCCTCAGCTGCGCAGCGCTCAAGCTGCTCAATCAATGTACCACTCCAGCTTGTGGAAAGGCCACCATGAGCCAACCCTCCCTTTATATACTGATCTACCGCCTCTTTTATAAAAGAGGTATAGGCTCCCGATCTGCTGGAAAAGATTCCGTCCTTTTCACCATCCCAGTAGGAAGTGTCATTAGCCCGATAATAGGGCTGATGCATATGCTTGTGAATTCCATAGTAGATTTTTACACCACGGCTGTTTCCAACCCGAATTTTTCTCTTCAGGTGCCCCTTTTCATCGACAACTTTAAGAGTAGCAAGTGCTTTCACCCAGTCACCACCACCACTATTTTGCCACTCAGCTTTTTTGCATCCTTCCACCTGAATTTCAAAAGTACCGGCCGGCAGTTCATTTTCGGGGACAGTTACACTGTACATTCCATCTTTTCTCTTCACATCCCTATCTTTAAATATATGCTCCCTTCCCCCTTCCCGGATTATCACCTGCGGAAACGGGATCACCCCATCGGTACCAAACTGCACCTCAAATGAAGCGCTACGCCCCGAAGAAGTAATGGTAACTTTATCCGGTAATTTGACCGAATGTATGGTTGTAAACACTCCATCTTGCATTTGTAACCTCCTGAATGAACTATAGTGGTTTACTACGATTTTTCCGTTTAACTCAGATTACAGCTACTTGTTTACAAATTTTGCAGCATAATATTATTATGAATATATTGCCTGGTCAATACAGATGCACCTTTTTTTGTATCATTTATCGAGAAGTTAAATTTATCACAGACTGTTTCTGTATTCTTGCATACAAAAAGTGTACCCAAAAATCGTACAATTCCCTATTTCTGGTACAGCAATTGAAAGGTATAATAGTCTAAAGCAGATAGTGGTATGAATTCATTATTGCAAGGAACTTCAGGAGTGTTGTATGATGCGCAAACGAGCTGCGATATTTGACTTGGATGGGACACTTATCCCAAACACCAGTGCAGAAAGTACTTTCTTTTTCCATTTGCTTAAATCTGGTGGTCTCAATGTAAGAAATGTGTTTCAGATGCTTGGTGCCATTTGGACTGCCAGGGGTAATCTGCATGACATGGTTCGTGGAAACAAACGGTACCTGAAAAATAAGCCGGTTGAGAAGTTTGAAAGTGTAGCTCATGAGTTTTTTGAACCTCGTATAGAAACTATGATTTTCCCTGAGATGAAGGAGGTCATAGAAAAACATCGCAGCGAGGGAGACCTTCTACTTTTGCTAACAGGCACACTTGATGTGATTGCAGCCTGCTTTGTTCGCAAACTACAATTTGATGGGTATGAAGCAGCAACGCTTGAAATTAGAGACGGTCACTACACCGGCAAACTAAACGGTACCCTTCCCTACGGGATGGGGAAGCTTGAAGTGTTACGAAATCTAAAAGACCGACACAATTTCGACAGGAACCAAACCTATCTCTATGCCAACATCTTCTCTGACCGGTATGTATTAAATGCAGTTGAGCATCCGGTTGCAGTGAATCCTGACTCCAAGCTAAGAAGTTACTCTAAACGCCTGGGGTGGAATGTGATCGATGTCACAAAGAAGACAAGCACATTAATACCTTAATCGGTAACATTTACCGATTAAGGTATTAATTTCTACTCTGTTCAATTATACCTCAATTCCTAAAAACCCCATTTTTACCACCCTGCGAGCCAAATCTACCCCTTTAGAAGAATTGGTACGCAAGTTGCTGTATCTAAGGGGCAGGTGTTATGCCGCAAGGCATATGTGTGTGATGATGATGGGGTATCAGGCGAAAGCCTGAGGAAGAGAGAGCTTCGGCTCTCTCTTTTTTTTTATATCATACCAAATTACCCTATAAACACTGCTTCTACCTGCCAAACAAATTGCACAAAAGAGCGCATTCATTTATTCTTTATAGTTTCCAGTAAGCCTTTTGTCCAAAGGAGATTATTTTGCACAAATGTCTGGTTATGTTCTCAGGGGGATTAGACAGCGTCGTCGCTGCACATCTGCTAAAAAACCAGGGGCTGGAAGTCACTGCCCTTCACTTTCTTCTCCCCTTCTTCTCTGGTATTAATTACCCCTGCGATCAGGTGAAAGAATATGCCAACACGCTAAATATCCCTATTCTTATTGAAGAGGAGGGGGTAGAGTTTCTCAATATGATTAAAACCCCTGCCTTTGGTTTTGGAAAAAATGCTAACCCCTGCCTGGATTGCAGAATACATCGTCTCAAAAAAGCGGCAAAAATTATGGAAAACAACGGCTTCGCTTTTTTGGCCACAGGGGAGGTAATTGGCCAAAGACCTATGTCACAACGTATTGATTGCCTCAACAGAGCGGAGAAGATTTCAGGGCTTAAGGGGCGACTGCTTCGACCCCTGAGTGCAAAAAAACTCCCTCCCACGGAAGCAGAACTTTCGGGCATAGTAGATAGAGAAAAACTGCTGGATATATCGGGACGGGGCAGAAAGACTCAACTTGACTATGCCCGGCATCACAGACTCAAGTACGCCACTCCGGCAGGAGGGTGCCTCCTGACTAACCAGGAAACAGCAACACGGTATTACGAGTTACTACAGCATAATGAAGATTTTTCTCTCCCTGACTTCAAACTCCTTGCTTATGGAAGGCACTTTCGGCTATCACCAACCTTTAAGTTAGTGGTTTCAAGAAATGAGAGTGAAAACACCATACTGGACCACATTAGAAACAACAATCACACGTTTTTAGTGATGAAAGATGTTACCGGTCCGGTAGGTCTTGGAATAGGCACTCTAAACGATAAGCTTCTTAACCAGAGTGCATCAATCCTTGCCCGGTTTTCTAAGGCAAGAGATAAGGCTGAAGTGAACGTTGAAGCAACTATAGAGAAAAGGTCAACACTTATCAGGGTCAGACCGGCCAGAGAAGAGGAGATCTGCTCTTTAAGGATTGTAAGCACTCACATTAGAGCCTCTTAGAACTGGAACCAGAGCCTATTATGTACAGCAAAGGCTCCTGTTGCCATTCTCTAACCTCTATGCTCCCATTTTATATCAGGAATTTTCTTTATATTGATTCTGAAATGGAATCCGGGGTTGAGGCTTTCCGGTCTCAAAGAGAAATACATCTCCCAACACTCAAGATCAGCTCTTATCACAAACTGGTTTCTTACAAACTGATCGGTCATAAAGTTATATCTTCCACTCCAGTCTATTGACCAGTTTCTTGAGATGTTTATTCCGGCGGAAGCGTTTAAGGTGTATTGTTTTTCCGGAATAAAAGGCTCTCCCGGAAGAGCTCGTTTAGCGGTGTAACTAAAAGCTGGTGTAACACTCACCCGCCAGGACTGAGGCCCGGCATTTTTGTAATCGATCGAATTGCTATCATAGAGCGAATCCAAAACGTTAAAGTCTCCATCCCAAAGCGTACCGTTTAAGCCGATACTCCCGGTAGATAACGTAAAACTATACTCTTTGGGAATTGGTGTCGACAAACGATCATCTGCATCATAGAGCCAGAATTCTGAATTAAAACGGGCATTTATTGATCGGTATGAAGTAGAGGCATTTAGGTTAAGGTTATTCCATTTTCTCGATTCTGCTTCAAAATCATAGCTTGTGCGAAGATTGGCCGAGAGGATATGAAACTTCTCTTCCCTGATCTCTTCACCCGCCAAAACTTCCCGTTTCCCTTCAAACTGATTCCCTAAGCTTAGTGTAAACAATTGCTGGCGATCCCGGGCTCTGTCATAGGGGATGCCTACATCAAAAAAATCGTAGGCAAGTTCATTTTCCGGTATAAACCTGTAGCCAATAGAAGGTGATACGGTATGGCGAAGCCCGGTAAAATTGAACAGCCGAAAATCAAATATCCCATAAATATTGGTAGATGCGGTTATCCCGGTTTGCCAGGTCGCCACGTTTTTAAATACGTTATCCAGTGTATCACGGACATACTGAGTTCTGGGCTCACTTCTTTTGACAAAAGTATATGTCGTCTCTGGATCGCCCCATTGGTTTACAAAAACATTGGTTTGAATATCTAAGGTGTCATAATTCTCATACCGACTGTCCTCATTTAGATTGTCCACCGTATAACTTACGGTGTCATAAATATAAAAGGAATCCAGTTTGGTGGTATCGATAGCTCCGTAAAAACTTGAAAGCCTTGCTGAGAAGGTGGGATTAAGAGTGATATAATTGAATAGTTTCTGAGGAGCTGAGAGGTCAAAATTCTGTGTCATACCAGGCCTTATAAATCCTGGGAGAGAGTCATTTCCATAGGCATTACGGCGAACATTTGCCCGTGAATTGTAGGAATAATAGATTTTTTCATACCAGACTTCTTCATCATCGGTTCTGCCTGTGCCCGATTCTGCAGAGAAAAGGGGTCTGGTTGGCAGCCTGAAATCAACTGAGGGTAAATCCTCCACTATATGATCTGTTGAAAGATTATGGCGGCGATTCCACACCAGATTTGCACTTGCATTAATATTTTGAAAAGAATGACTCAGTGATAAATTTGCAGTAAGGTTCTGCTCTTCGATTTCATCTGAATCTTCGCTAAACATCTGATAAAAATCGCTTCTCGAAACCAAACTTCCGCTTCCGGTTAAGCGGGTTCTGCCATCCGGTGTCAGCATTTGATTATGTCGGTAATCAAGGGCCCAGATCCTGCTCGAGATATCTATATCATTATCCAGAGCATACCTTGCGGAGATACGCCCATCAAGGGTGTATCGTAGTGCATACTGACTTGCAGCATTAAGTACCAGATGGTTAAACTCCTGAATTTTTGACCTGAATACAAAATCGACATAATCATTAGGGGCATAATAGTAGCCAAGATTATCGATATAGCCCCCCCTGCCAGGCTGCCCCCCCCACACGGGAGTAAGCCATCCACTTCTTCTTCCCCGCTCAAGAGGAAATATAAAGTAGGGTAAAAGAGCTACAGGGGCATCTGCAATATTTAACACTACAGGCCTGCTGATAATCATATCCTCAGGTATAATTTTTATATTCCGCCCATAAAAATAGTAATCAGGGTTTTCAACATGAGCACAGGAGGTATAATCACCCTCATCGACATAAATTTCGTTATCTTCTGTCATAAGAATCTGGTTTCCACTGAACCAGGCGTCATCGAAGCGTGTAGTGGCATGCTTAACCCTACCCCGGCGGGTTTCGATGTTATACACCATATACTCACCAACCGTAGTGTCTCTTCCCTCAATGAGCTGCGGTTTGCCAGAAGCACGGAACTGATTATCATCGATGGTATAGATAATTGTATCCGCCTGAAGAGTCAGGTTTTGATATCTAACCTGAGCCCTTCCTGCCAGATAAAGCACATTGGCATTGAAATCGTAGTCTATCTCATCCGATTCATAATAAATGGTATCTGTTATGGCGCTTGGGGAGGTATCTGCATCTGCTGTATCTACAGAAAAGATATCATCAGCATAAGTAGCATGCATAAAAGCAAACAGAATCATCCACCAAATCAGATATGATATTTTTACACCCGTTTTGTGCTTCTTCTCTTCATAGGACAGTTGCGGGTATAGTAGTTTTTTTAATATTGAGTTCATTAACCCGTTATCATGGAAAAGTGATCTTTTTTAAAACCCTGTGTTTAAATCTTATGATTCTCCTTAGCAGCAGATAAGCTCTGAGCCAGAGAAAAAGAACGATATCTCCTGCCGTGCTGTTTCAGGAGCATCGGAGCCATGACAGGCATTACGCTGAACACTTGTGGCAAACTCTTTTCTGATTGTCCCCTCTTTTGCCTTCTCGAAATTGGTTGCTCCAATCAGTTCTCTCCACTTAAGGATTGCTCCCTGTGCCTGCAAAACCATTACTATACAACGGTCACTGGTCATAAAATCCACCAGTTCTTCATAGAAAGGCTTACCCTTATGAACAGCATAAAATTCCCCTGCAAGTTTTTCGCTTAACTTAAGCATCTTCATACCTACAATCTCAAATCCACTCTCCTCAATGCGAGTGATTATTTTCCCTGCCAATTCTCTGCCAACAACATCAGGTTTAATGATTGCAAGAGTCCTCTCTTCACCACTCATTTTAGCCTCCTTAGGGGTAATTTATTTCTAAAACTACTCTTTGGATCGCTTCCGCGTAGAATTTTTGTATATCTAATAAATTCAGGTTATGTGAAACTCATGGACCGGTTGTATATTCTTTTTGAATACAGAATATACTTTGAGGGGACATCTTTTCGCACCAGAGCTTTAAAAGAACTATCAAACAGCGAGGATTTAATGAGCTTACGTACCTATTTGCGGCCACATTTTCTGTTTATTATCACTGTTTTTTTGTTTGCAACCACTATTTTTGCTCAGGATCCCCCCCCTCAGTCTTTAGCTGACGCTGATCAGCAAATTCTGGATGAAAAAGTCACATTAAAAATAATTTCCGAACCCACCGGTGCATCTGTTGCGGTAAATGAAATAAAGTATGGAAAAACCCCTGCACTGGTTGAGGGACTCGAAATTGGAACACATCAAATTGAATTAAGCAAAAGCGGCCATTACCGTAGGGTTCTTAGAGTTACCGTAAATAACCCCGGGGAAAGGGAATTAAGCCTAAAACTTCAGGCTCCGGCATCACTTGCAGTTATCAGCGAACCTTCAGATGCTCAGATTAGTATCGATGATAAGGTGGTTGGCAGCACCCCTTTTCGAATTCCTCAGATCAGACCCGGTGATTATACACTAACTTCCTCCCTTTCAGGCTATAAGCCACTGGAAAAAGAGATAACACTTGAAAGTGGAGCCCAAGATACTCTTAGATTGATCCTCGAGACAGCGGAAGCTGAAATGGTATACCAGGACCAAGAGCCTGCACAGGAACAGGCAACCGATACAGAGCCTGCGCAGGAACAGGCAACCGTTACAGAGCCTGCGCAGGAACAGACAATCGATACAGAGCCAGCGCAGGAACAGGCAACCGATACAGAGCCTGCGCAGGAACAGACAATCGATGCAGAGCCTGCGCAGGAACAACCTAGCGAAGATGTCACAGAAATTGCTACTACAGATGAAACCAAAACCAGAATTACCCAAGAACCAACAAATGAGCAGGAGCAGCAGAACCTAGATTCAATGATTGAACAAACCAGAGCGCCCCAAACATCGCGGCGCAGACCGCTGCGAAGACTAAGCCCCCCGGCCATGATCGCTTTTGGGGCATTTGTGGTTTTCAGCTTTGTACTGTTTGGAGTAGAAAGGTCGAGTCACTGATTTTATGAAGCATTTTTCACTTTTATTCTCAGCTTTGGTTTCTCTTTTTATATCAGTATCATTTTGCACAATCCAGGCACAACTGGTAACAATTCCGGCAGGTAGTTTTCAAATAGGCTCAGAAAACGGCTCCAGTGATGAGCGACCGGTGAGAAGTTTGCGTATGGACTCCTTTGGTATGCACGCCACCGAAGTAACCTATAGCATGTATCAGGAGTGCGTTGATCAGGGCAGGTGCACTCCGGCTCATTACGATGATGGTAACTGTCTTCAGTGGGACGGTAGACAGTTTAATACTGTGATAGTGCCTCAACAATTCAGAGGAGATGATTATCCGGTGATTTGTGTAACCTGGCAGCAGGCAAGAGCATTTTGCCACTCCTTAGGCATGAGACTTCCAACTGAAGCTCAGTGGGAGTACGCTGCAAGAGCAGGTGGCAATCAACAGTTTGCAAACCAATTGCCCGGTCAGGGAAACTGTAGCCCCGGTAACAGCAAGGGGCCACAAAGGGTTGGCTCATGTGAACCAAACCGTTGGGGGCTTTATGATATGACCGGCAATGTGTGGGAGTGGACTTCAGATAACTACGAAAGTGATGCTTACAGAAACTTCAGTGATGCAAACCCTACAGGACCAAGGGCTGGATTGTACAAATCAGTTCGGGGTGGTGGCTGGTACAGTGAGGGTATGCAGCTCCGTATAACAAACCGCCACTGGTTCTCCCCAACATTTGCAGAGGCAAGTGTTGGGTTCAGATGCGTTAAATAGGGAGGTATAGAGATGTCTAAAATATTAAGTATAATACCCTTACTAATTCTCTTTTCTACTGTATACGCACAAATTAAGGTTGAGGTAGAGCGGGAAGGTAGACGGATTCAGGTGGATGGGTTTCTGGTAGAATGGAATCCTGAGCATGCATCCCCCTGGCCCCAAACCCCGTTTACCTTTGATGTCATATATTCGCCTGAAGGAATCGCAGGATATTTTTCATCTCTGGATCAGCCGGTTTGTTCAGTTTGGGTGTTCTCTGCCACCCCTCAGGAGGATCTCACCTTTAATTTCAGTGTTCCTCCCACCGATACACATTCTGACCTTTATGCCATCGATATGTTGCGTTACGACAGCCTTGGAACCCTCACTATGGAATGGTTAATTCCCTTTGATGAGTTAGAAATCGATCAACAAGGTAACTATAGGGTGCAGTTTGATGCAGTTAGCGACTGCAATGACACTCTCCCCACCCTTATATTTACCGGAACCATAGATCAGACCATTTTTACCCCGGGGATGGTTATACAGGGTATTCTTATTGTTATACTCATTGTGGTTTATGTGTTTGTGTGGCGCTGGGTCAGGAGTCGAACTCGCCGAAGGGGATCGCCTCATCAATCAGCATAATGGGGATATCTTCCCTGATAGGATACAAATATTTACGATCTTCACGAAGCAGTCCTGAATCGATAGGTTCTTTTACGACCTCACCACCCCGGTTCTTGAGCTCACCGGACTTAATCTTTTCATTGATTTTTTTTACCACCTCACCCTCTATGAGCTCAACATCCTGCTTTGTTTCGGGGCAGCAGAGTATATCGAGTAATTCCTTATCGACCATTTTTCATATCTCCTTTTTATGAAGCTGGGATTATTTTACGCTATTAACATACATTTTCGCTCTGCACTCATACAAGAGAGTTGGTAAATGCCGGCTACTTTCTGATAGTTGCCTACACCTGTTTTCAACGGAGCTTATTGCCAGAAGCCCTGACTTAAAGTACTCAACCCATCTCATTTCAAAAATAATTCACCAAATTCATACTACTAATAGAGTTTTCTCCACACATGCTAACTGTGTTTTAGATATATACCACTCTGACCATCGGTTTCCAATCCATGGTCAAATTTAATTATCGAGAACCCATATTCCTCAACTATGGAAAATAGGTAGTCTTTGTTGTATCTAACAATATGTAAGGGACCGGATATTTTTAAGCGGTAATCCGGTGGGTTTATGGTTATATCAGGAACATCTTTTTCCACAAAAGTAGTAAAGAACACTTTTCCATCTCTTTTTAAAACACGAGCGAAATTGCTTAAATAGGCTCGCATATCGTTCTCTTCTAAATGTGAGAAAACAGAGTACAGATATACTATGTCTACCGATTTATCTTCAGTATCCAGCTTATAACCTTCATCCGTTTTCTTGCCCTGTTTGTTATAGCGTTCATTATAGATATCCAGATGTTTAAACAAAAAGGTTGGATGGCTCTTTGCGATATACCTGTTACACCAATCAATAGCCTTTTGGTTAACATCCATACCGGTATAGTGAAGGTTACTCATGATTCTTAAAAGGCCTATTGGTAACCTTCCCTGACCACATCCCACATCCAGCACTTTACTGTTTTCCGAACACCCGAGCACCTCCACGAGTCTTCTGGCTTCATTTTCTGAGGATTTCAGATAGTATTCATCATTTTTAAACTCAGGTCCGCACCATCTTCGATCAGGAGACGGTATAACAGATCCGGAAACAGTAATGTGGTCTGATTTAGATATGAGTCGCTTGGTTTTAGAGAGGATTTTGAGAAAAGAGTTCTTTGCCAAATGGGTGGTTCCGTACATATCTCATTTCCTTTAATAGAGTAGTTTTAGATTTAAAAAGAAAGGATATAACTGGAAACGGGAATTTATCTGCTGTATACAGCTCAACGCTAAGTGAAAAATAGAGTGAATTATAAAGATAAATCAATCGCCCTTAAACAAAAACAATTTTTACCAAAGCTGCTTCTGAACAAGCTCTGTGATAAATTGTACTGATTTAACTAACAATATGATTCTCTTTTATTAGTCCGTTCTAATACAGTAATTACAGGTATCGGTTTTGATTTTTACCTATGCTTTAAAAATCGATTCTTTTAATTTCAGAGGTATTTCACTATTTTTCTCTATTCATTACCCTTAATCCCAAGGAGTTAAGATATGGAGAAAAGACGTCTCGGCAACAGTGATATGGAAATAACAAGAATTGGTCTTGGTGCCTGGGCAATAGGTGGGAGCTGGCAATTTGGCTGGGGACCACAGGATGATAAGGAATCCCTTAACACAATACTTAAAGCAATCGAAGGGGGCATAAACTGGATTGATACTGCGGCAGTTTATGGACTGGGACACAGTGAAGAGGTTGTTGGTAAGGCAATAAAGCAGTTAGGGAGCCAGGCACCGTTGATATTTACCAAGTGTGGGCTGCGTTGGAAAGAAAACAGCTCCAAAAGAAGCGCCTTTCCTATTCTAAAGAAGGAAAGCGTTCGTGAGGAGATTGAAGGGAGCCTTAAGAGGCTTGATATTGAAACGATCGATCTGTATCAAATCCACTGGCCAAGACCACCGGAAGATATTGAAGAAGCCTGGAGTGAGATGGTAAAGCTTAAGGAAGAGGGAAAGGTGCGCTGGATCGGAGTCTCAAATCATAATGTAGAACAAATGGAGAAACTTAACCAAATAGCCCCCGTTACAACCCTGCAGCCACCCTATAACCTGCTCAACAGATCTGTAGAAGAAGAGATTCTCCCCTACTGTGCAGAGAAGAATATTGGAACCATTATCTACTCCCCTATGGCATCAGGACTTCTCTCAGGCAAAATGACACCAGAGAGAATTAAAGCACTCCCCAACGATGATTGGCGCAAATGGTCTGACAACTTTAAAGAACCGGCTCTAAGCCGTAATTTAACCCTGGTGCAAAAACTCTCTTCAATTGCAAAAGAAAAAGGGGTAACTACTGCAGAAGTAGCAATCGCCTGGACACTAAAAAATCCCGCTGTTACTGCAGCGATTGTGGGTATGCGAAAGCCTGAACAGGTAAATGAAGTCATTGGTGGATCAGATTTTACACTCACAGATGAAGATATTAAAAGAATAGAGGGATGATTTTTTCTAACGGATAACCGTTGGAGCAAGACGTTTTGCTCGTTTGGCCTAACTCAAAAGAGTTGGGCCTTTTTTTACACAAAAGGAGGTGATCATAGATGGAAAAGTTAGAGATAGTCGAAGTTTCAAGAATCCGAGGTACAACGTTAATTAAACTTATTCTTTTAGGCTTTACCACAGGATTTTCCCTGCTTGTGTGCATCTTTGGTTTTTTTGCATTTTTGGGGTTCGAAGTATTGCATTATAATGAACAATACATCACAGGCTTTAAAGCTTTAATAACTTTACCATTTAGTGTCTTTATTGGATTTATTTTAGCTCTTTTCTCCTCATTTTTCACCTACATTGGTCTTAGATTATATTCGCTGTTTCGAGGTATTTCAATAGAGTATATACTTGGTGAAGAAACCGATCAGGAAATTATACATGGAGATGTTGAGGACTAAAAAAAAAATTATTTTACCGATCGTTCATTTGTTTGTCTAATCCAATGTGTTTCTCACTCTTGTGTTCTAAAGGAACAATCAACGCTTTGATGCCGTTCTTATCTCCCATCTTTTTAGTAAGCAAAAGCTGTTTAAAAGAGAAATTCCTGCTGAAGAGAGAGGGGGCTGCTAAAAAAACGCTGGGATCTTTCGACTCGTATCGATAGATAACTTTTTCTCAAACGGCCGTAATCCCCTGCTACCAACCTACTACACACCTATTGGCTTAACTCATCTTTATGGTTCTTTTGGCATTTAAGTTAGAAGGGATAGTTATCTACTTAACTGACTTTGCCTACAGAGCTAAGATTCAGTTTTCCTGGAAAAAAGTAACTATTACGGATACAAACATTTATACCGTTGCAAAACGAAGGCCATAAATCAGGAAAAATTGCGCTGCTCTAATTTTTTTTTGCAATCCCATCCCAGAGAATCGAATTCTTAATGGTGATTCCTTTAATCAGAATGGAAACATCTCTCATTAAAAGGATACAGCTATTATGAATACAACAATAGGCATACTTTCTATGCAAAAAGTGGTTAATTACGGTTCCTTTCTACAGGCATTTGCCCTGAAAAAGGCTATCGAATCACTTGGTAGTGACGTATACTTTCTGGATATTAACCAGGGTGAATATCTTCCTGGGTTAGAGATAAGGAAAAATCGAAGATTAAAGTCCTTTATCTCATCTCTATACTCCGGCAAATTGCAGGCCAATCAAAGAAGAAAGCAGTATTTTTCTGAATTATCAACTCAATTCAGGGAAAATTATTTCAAAATACTTGAACTAAGCAAAGACAGCCCCTCCTTTTTTGATGGAGTAATTATTGGGAGTGATGAAGTTTTTCATGCCTGTCAGCAATCACCCTGGGGCTTTTCTACCCAGCTTTTTGGGAGAGGGTTACCATCCAAACACATAATTTCTTATGCTGCATCATTTGGTAACACAACTGTTGAAAGTATATTAAATTATGGAATAGAAAACACCATAACCGAATCTCTTAAAAATCTCGACTCTATCTCCGTCAGAGACAGCAACTCTTATGAAATAATTCGTTATCTTACTGAGTATCGCCCCTCAATTCATGTAGACCCTGTGATGTTTTACGATTTTTCAGATTACATGGGAGAGATTGATACCAAAGACTATATCCTTATTTACACCTATCCGGAAAGAATTACTCCCCGGGAGCAGGAAAATATCACTCACTTTGCCAAAATCAACAACAAAAAATTGATCTCTATCGGGTGTAGCTATCCCTGGAGTGAAACAGTTATTCCAGATTCACCATTTGAGGTTCTCTCCTATTTCGATAATGCCGATTACGTTATTACCGATACATTCCACGGTACAGTATTTTCCATCAAATATAATAAAAACTTCTGCACCTTTATCAGAAACACTAATAAGCACAAACTTCTGTTTTTACTGCAACAATTTGATCAGGAAAATCGTCAGGCTGAGAGTGAACATGACCTGTACAGAATACTTATGAACGAGCCCGACTACTCAAAAACAAATGAATTAATCAAATCCGAACGCATGCGATCTATCGATTACCTCAGTGATTTTACCCACACTATCAGAGTTTAAGAGAATGTGTGCGGGTGTATATAAATATTTGGTACACACCCGCACACACTCTCTCACCTTACATGCTATTCTCAAAACTATGAAAACATTCATCACAAGACTTGGTACATTTATTGAATTTTCTCTACTCATGCAGTACCCAATTCATCAATAATAAAAATGAGGTACTATGAGTTTAGAAAAAAATAAGAGAATTGCAAAGAACACCATGATGTTATACATTCGTATGCTTTTAATCATGGTGGTGTCTCTTTTTACTGTCAGGGTCGTTCTAAACACTCTTGGCGATGTAGATTACGGTATTTATAATGTTGTGGGCGGTATAGTCGTAATGTTTAATTTTTTAAGTGGTACCATGTCTTCAGCATCCCTTAGATTCTTTGCCTTTGAACTCGGGCGCAAAGATTACCAAAAGCTTAAGCACATTTTCAATCTGACATTTCTTATGTATACAGTATTAGCAGTTTTAGTGTTGGTTGTAGCACAAACTGTTGGTTTGTGGTTTTTGAATACCCAGATGAATATTCCTGCCGAAAGGCTAAGTGCTGCAAATTGGGTGTATCAATTCTCCATCTTCTCCTTTATTTTGACCATCATGACTCTTCCGTACAATGCAATCATTATTGCAAGAGAAAACATGAAAGTGTTTGCTTATGTAAGTATAGTTGAAGCACTACTGAGACTGTTGATCGTCTATCTTTTACTACTTTTTCCGGTGGATAAATTAAAACTTTATTCAGTTCTTATGTTCTCTGTTGTATGTATCGTCACCTTTATTTACCGAACCATCTGCTCCCGAAACTACCCGGAATGCAAGCTTAGTTTTTTCTGGGATAAGGATCAGTTTAAAACTCTGATAAGTTTTTCCGGTTGGAATATGTTTGGCGCACTATCCGGGATGCTGAAAAACCAGGGTTTAAATATTCTCCTGAATCTGTTTTTTGGGCCAGTAGTCAATGCTGCACGGGGTATAGCGTATCAATTAAGTGCCAGAATCAACGAATTTGTTATGAATTTCTCCCGGGCCATTAATCCTCAGATTACTAAATATTATGCTGCCAATGAAAAGAACAATATGCATAATTTAGTCTTTCGGGGATCGAAATTTGCCTATTTTCTCCTATTTTTTGTTTCCATGCCGCTAGTACTGGAAACCAGCTTTATTTTAACGCTTTGGCTTGGAAATCTGCCTGAATATACGATTCTTTTCACCAGACTTATCATTGCACTGGCTCTGGTAGATTCCCTATCCTATGCACTGATGACAGCAGCTCAGGCAACCGGAAAGATTCGAAATTATCAGATAGTGGTTGGCAGTATACTGTTATTAAATATTCCCGCCTCTTACGTCTTACTAAGAGCCGGACACCCACCACAGGTTACAATGTATGTTGCCATTACTACAGCCACCATATGCCTTATATTAAGAGTATACATGTTGCAAAGAATGATCGATCTTTCATTTTGGGGTTTTATGAGATCCGTAATACTCTCTGTAATTACTGTTTCAGGTTTGGCCTACATTCCACCTATTGCGGTAATGTCTTTTATGCCAAATGGTTTTTTGCGTTTTTTGATGGTATGTATTAGCGGAGGAACCTCATCCCTTATAACCATCTACTTTTTAGGTTTCTCTTCTAAAGAAAGGACCTTTTTAACAGTCATGGTTAAGAATAAACTGTTAAAAAGATCTAAGCCACAAAGTAAACGTGAAAGTGTTTCTGTAAAATCATAAATTGTTTTAAAAGGATCTCAACGAACAATTCAATTTTTTTTAGTCTAAAAATTATAATTATTATTTGGAAGTAATCATTACTGCAAAGGGCAATTTATCAAGGAAGTCCCCTATCATCATCTCTTCTTTAATTTTCAGCTCTGTGCCATCTAACATATTATTCATAATCATTCCGGTTACAGAGTAGGGTAGAACAACACGTGTGTCCTGCCAAACTTCCAATCCTGTTGGATACTGTTTGATCTTAACCAATTGAGAAGTGAACCTGGGAACAATTACAATCATTACAGCATGCTCGCTTTCTCTTAAAAACGCGATACACTTGTTTGAGTTCAGCCCTTTAATTTCCAACGGTACATAGTTTGAAACACTGAATACCTCCGGTGATTGTGCACGGATAGCAAGTAGCTTTTTTATAATAAAATGCTTTATATGGGGATCTGGTGCCTTTGAGAGCAGCTCAAAAATATCTGCATCTTTTTTTACCGTTTGATTGAAACCGGAGAAGTTGATACTATTTCGGTTATCTGTATCTCTCAGATCCCATAGTTCAGTACCCTGGTAAATATCGGGTACACCCGGTAAGGTTAGCTTTAGCACTGTTTGAGACAGAGAGTTAACAATACCAAACCAGGAGATACTTCTTGTAAAATGCGTAAGCGAATCTACAAACAGAGGTGATTTATCTTTATCAAGACTTAACTGTACAAAGTCTGTCACCGCTTTTTCATATTCCTCATCAGGTTTAATCCATGCGGTATGCACTTTGGCTTTTCGTATGGCCTTAATCATGTAATTACAAATGGACTCAATATATTCTTTATCTATAGTGCCGTCAAAGGGAAAGGTACCCAGTACTATTTGATAAAAGAAATACTCATCATTATGATCCGGCCAGGTCACCCCTTCTTTTTCCTGTAAATAGCAGGTATTTAGCTTTCTCCACTTAGTGACCTGGTTTTCCCACTGTACAGGCATCTCTGCTATTACCTGCAATCTTGCCCGACAATCCTCTCCCCTTTTAGTCTTATGAGTAGTAAGAGTATTCATGCTCATCGGATGCGCATGGTTTCTTTCCTTAATAAACTGATGGAAATCGTCCAGAGGGAGACCAAAATGTAGGGGCCATCCACCGATTTCATTAAGAGCAATGTGCCGGTTATAAATATAAAAGAATGTATCTTCAAACCCTTTTGCCATAAGTGGTCCAGTGAACAGCTGAAAACGCATCACCGCTTTTTTCCAGTTATCGTCATACTCATTCTCAAGAACAGTATCACCCTTCAGCATCAAAAACCGTTCTATAAAAGCAAATTCGACGGTTAGATCCGGCATTGTTTTTCTTGCACTTCCCAGAGCTTCAGAAATATATTTTGCATCATTACTGGTAAAGTGAGCTGAAGTAATATAAGTGCGGTATACAGGAAAATGTGTAAGAACCTCAACCAAAGCACGTTTAAGACCATAAAGAGTGATATCTCTTCCCATCAAGTCCACATCCGAAATACGGATTATCATATGAGCAAGGTTATCTATGTCCCCTGCCATGTTTTTCCCTATGATTAGCCTCTTCTTTTCGATCTGAAGCTGCTCAGGATTTAACTTTTTATCTATACTTTTTTGATATACTCTGTTTATCTTTCTTTCTGATTCAGTATCACAATAAACATAGCTTAGGTGGTTCAAGAAATCGTAGCCAGTAGTTCCATCTACAGGCCAAGAGTCAGGAATATGCTCCCGTTTATGTAAAATTTTATCGACTACAATATATGCATTGGGAGCATTTTTACGAATTCGTTTCAGGTAAGTTTCCGGATCAAACAGCCCGTCTATATGATCAATGCGCAGTCCACTTATCAGTCCTCTTTTAACAAGATCCAAGACGAATGAGTGTGTGAGATCAAATACATGTTCATGTTCAACCCGAACACAAATTAAGTCACCTTTAGTAAAAAATCTTCTGTAATTTATCTCCTGGGTAGCAACTTTCCAGTACGAGAGTCGGTATTTCTGTCTTTGCATCAGTTTATCAAACTGTGCATTAGCTTCAGATGATCCTGTTGAAAAGCTGTTAAGCCGTTTAGTAATAAATTCACCTACACTGTTGTCGGCTTCTATATAATATCTTAATTTTTCTTTTACCTGCTCGAATGTACTATAGTAAGTTTCTTTTTCATTTTTATCTATAGTAATAAGCACATCTACTATTTCCTGTAAGATTGTATGAGAAGATGTACTTTCCGGGTAATTTTTACAAAGTATATAAAGATATGATTGTGGTGAAAGTGGGTAGCGCTGATTATCATAAGCAACTCTCAGCATCCCCTCTTCAAATATAATCTTCAATTCACCATCGATAATACACTGGCCATACGGTTTATTGAGAAACGGTGCAAGTACGTGCCCGGTTAAGCTGTCATACTGATGATCCCACTGTATATCGAAGAAATCATGATATTTTGAATGCTGCCCTTTTTCCAGCACATCCATGAGCATGGCGTTTTCGTGAGAAAATGCCATATGATTGGGAACGATGTCCTGAAGCCAACCCATTTGTTGTGTTTTGACCTCTTTGAGCAGGCTTTCAAACTCATCAATGGTTCCAAGTTCAGGATTGACCTGTGTTGGATCACAAACATCATAGCCACTGATACTTCCTTTTCTCGGCCGCGTCACAGGAGAGGCATAAATATCAGTAATCCCAAGTTTTTTGAGGTATGGCAGGTATTGAAGTGCGTCTTTGAACTTAAACTGAGGTGTAAACTGTATTCGGTACGTTGCTTTTGAACTGGAACCCTTTGACATAACTTATTTTCCCTTACATGTGACTAATACTATTGAAACCCTTCTTCTAACCACATAACACTTATCCTAATTGGTTATACTGCAATCGCTAACTTTAACGCTTAAACGCTCCTCGATTACAGATATATAGTAAAAGGCCCAAAAGAAAGAAGGTGGTCCCACTTTTTCCTTTCGCCCCTTCTCCTAACCATAGAAGGTAGTAATATACATAATTTTTTAACATTTTGGGCGGATGCACTAAAATTGTTATCAGAATTTTTTCCGTTTAATTATCAAATGTAATGCTATAGAGGATTAAGATTTTTTCTTTTCCCCTTAATGGCAGTACCTTATGCTTACGTCATATCGAATCCGAGTGTGTCAGAAATTTTTTAGTATTCCATTTAGTTTCTGTGGAAGTAAGTGAGATATGTTCTTTTACTCATTGGTGGATTAACCCTTTGCACCGAGTTCTTTGGTTCAACCTCACGGTGGACACTCTTGCATTTTGCTAACAGTTCACTGCCACCGCCCAAATCTTACACTTTGTAGAAAAGCGCCATGGCATGGCACCATGTAAAAAAGGTAGTTACTATAGAGTAACTACCTTCAAAAAACTGCAAACGAATTGCTGATCTTATCTTACAAGGTTAAATTTTCTACTTGCCGAGATACTCTTACCAGTTTTGTCCCTTGCTTGTAAGTTCAGGAAATAGAGTCCCTGCGGGAGGTTAAGATATGAAATCGAAGCACTTGCTCCAAGCTCTGAACTTCTCAGTGTAAGTGGCGTATTTTTAACTACTGCACCACGGGCATTTATCACAGTCATCGTACCTTCATAAACCGGTACAGGAGTTTCCCAGCTAACACTGAGCCTACCCTCTAAATGTTTTACTATCAAAGGGTTGTTTGCATTTTTACCAACCGGTTTTCTATTTACAGATACCGGAAAATCTCCTTCAGAACCGATAAAATTAACATTATCAATAGTTAAAGACCCCTCTTCGTCCTCCTGAGCCTCCACCTTAATTCTTAGTTTCATCAATCTTTCGATATCAAGAGCAGCATCTGACAGTGAATCACCCCAAGCAGGAAGCATAAAACACTGTAAAGGCAGTTTCACTGCCGCCCATTCCGTGTCTGTAGGTGGTAACAGAATATAATGGACCACACCCTCTCCCCTTAACCCGGTATATGCCTCATGATCATATACTTCAACTGTTACCATATCTACATTTGTGCACGTTTTATACTCAAGATAAATGCCACTAGCACCATCAGCGGCTGCATTGTACCACGTCAGTCCGGTAGTGTCGAAAAAAGAGGTTTCGATCCCTGCGTATGGGTTTTGTCGATATCCACTATGAGTGAATCGGGAGCCCATAGTAAATTCGATGTGGGCACCCAAACCGATTCTTCCCTCTTCAGTAATCTCAATTTCATTGTGCTCATCAACTCCGGATGTAATGCTACTGGTACCGCTTTTTTCAGAGTCGGTAAAACCATACCACGGAAAACCTGCAGTAGAGTTTGCCCCTGATTCGAAGTCACTGAATATTGCACCTGGTGGGACATCTGGTAGTGGATCAAAAGATTGTACACCTCCTGTCCTTGAAGAGCAACACCTAAGATATATGTCATCTACTAACAACCAGCCCTCATCAAGATCCGGATCGTTTAGACCGGAAGCAATAAATGAAATTCTTTGAGCATTAGCTGGATCGTAAGCGACATCATCTCCCCAGTGCTGTTGTTCCAGTTCGCCGCTTCCCCCATCACCGCCACTAATCATAATGCTATATTCTTCCCATTCTGTACCAATGGTCAGGTCTTTACCATAGTAATCACCATCGGTGACCCCAGCGGTCTCCAGATTGAATCGAACTGTCATTTCAGTACTGGCTTTAGCAAAAAAAGAGATAGTAGTTATATCGGTTATATCAAGTACCTGGTCATCAGGAACCAGGTTAGTACCCATTCCAACCCAGGGATCAAATGTGCTGATACCGGCCGAATCACTGAATGGCTCACCCAGTAAAAAATCCATTCTTGCGCTGTAGTTTGAGTTGTAGCCAGGTGTGTATCCACCATCAAACAATAACATACCACTTGAGCTATCTATGGTGGCATTGGTAATCTGAGAGGTGCCATTATTTGGTGCCTGGGCATCGGAGAAAAAGTACCAGTAATCTCCAAATAAATTTTGATTGGTTCCGTGTTCAAGATCATCCAGTTTATCACAATGGCAACAACTGTATGTTGAACGCACCAAAATAGAAATGAACAATAATAAGCAGATGAACATTGGTTTGTGTGAATGATGATACATATACATAACTCCTCAGTTAGGGTAAGTTTGAATTACATATTTTTACAATTCCTTTTTCTTTTATTCCTTTTAGCGTTAGCAAAAAACTCAGATGCCCGGGTATTAAAATATATACTGTTGATCTTAAAGTAAATAAGCTTGAGACGTACTCAACCCCTTTGAATTTACATTCAAATAATTCAACATGTAAGCAATAGATTAATAACGGTTTGGATCTGTTCCTGCACACAAAAAAGAGGTCCTGGGAAAACCACCAGGACCTCTTTTACAATCAAATAGAATTCAACACTATTTAGGTATTTTACTTTTCATTTTACCCAACATTTTGGCTTATAGGGTTGTTTTTTCTCTTAAACTCCACTTCTCTAAATAAGCAGTAAAGAACCGGAGACAAAAAGATAGTCGTAAGAGCCATAATCATTCCACCAAAAGCCGGTATTGCCATTGGAACCATAATATCCGAGCCCCTTCCTGTTGAAGTAAGCACAGGCAAAAGAGCCAGTATTGTCGTAGCAGACGTGGTAAGCGCGGGGCGGACCCTCTTGAGTGCACCATTAACGGTAAGCTTCCTAATCTCATCGATACTTTTTGTGCTTCGATCAGAAAACTGTTGATCAAGATAGGTACACATCACTACCCCATCATCGGTGGCAATGCCAAACAAAGCAAGAAAGCCAACCCAGATAGCAACACTTAGATTGATAGTGTGCATATTAAACAGCTCTCGAATATTTACTCCTAATAAAGAGATGTCCATAAACCAAGATTGACCATACAGCCATATTAAAATAAATCCACCCGACCAGGCTACAATTATACCCAGGAATATTAAAGATGTGGTCGAAATTCTTCTAAACTGTAGATAGAGAACCATAAAGATCAGTATAAGCGCAAGAGGAAGTATAACCATTAACGTCCTCTCTGAGCGGACCTGGTTTTCATAGTTACCAGCAAAATGATAGGAAACACCATCAGGGACCACAAGTGACCCCTCATCAA
Organism: Chitinispirillales bacterium ANBcel5; assembly: GCA_029688955.1. Taxonomy (NCBI): domain Bacteria; kingdom Pseudomonadati; phylum Fibrobacterota; class Chitinispirillia; order Chitinispirillales; family Chitinispirillaceae; genus Cellulosispirillum; species Cellulosispirillum alkaliphilum. Next base: position 221,126 of record JARUKZ010000002.1, read on the forward strand.
TTTTACTTTGTAAATATTCTCTCGCAGCTTCAACCACATTAACTTCAGCATACCCAGGTCTGCTATCAAAAAGAACGTAAGAGGTTAAGAAGGTTTCTTCTGCTCGTATCATATCCGGACCTCTTCGATATATAAACTCACCAAGCTGATTTAGAGGAATTTGTGCTCCTGAAGGTGTTGGTACCAACACACTTCCCATGGTTTCAGGATCTGCCCTCAGTTCCCTTGGATATCGTACCCGTACACCATAACGTTCTCTGCCTTCAACAGTGGTTGTTATTGTACGTCCTCCGATTGCTACTTCAATAAGATTCTGTACTTCTGCAACGGAGAGACCGTAGCGGGCAATCTCACCTCTATCGATATCAAACTCAAGATAGGGCTTCCCCACAATTCTATCAGCCAATACTGCAGCCGGGTTAACTGATGGAACCTCTTTGAGAAGCTCCTCAAGCTGAAGCGAAAACGTCTCTATAGATTCAATATCCGGCCCCATCACTTTAATTCCCATTGGAGCACGCATCCCACTTTGAAGCATTACAACCCGCGCAGCAATGGGTTGGAGTAACGGAGCACCGGTAACCCCCGGCACGGATGCAGCCATAGATATTTCATCCCAAATATCATCCATGCTCTCTATCTCTGGACGCCACTGCCTGTAGGGCCTTCCCCTTGGATCTTCTATCAGGTTTCCACTTGCATCCCTGACAAACTCACTTTCTCTTCGATTATATCTGTAATTGATTCTTCTACCAGACTCATCTGTACTGAATTCCGGTTTTATATTTATTACCGTTTCAAACATCGATACCGGCGCGGGGTCAAGAGGACTTTCTGCTCTGCCTATTTTTCCCACAACCGATTCCACCTCAGGGATCTGCCTGATGGCCATATTCTGAATCCTCATGATATCCTGAGCAGCACCCTGAGACCCGTGAGCCATGATAGTTGGCATGTAAAGAAAAGAACCCTCGTCGAGTGGTGGCATAAATTCCCTTCCAAGCCCGGGAAAAGTATGTGCAAGCGATACAACAGGTGCACTCTGTTTTACAAACCCAGGCAAGAAAAAGAACACTTTTGAAAACCCCAGCCAAATAGAAAGAGCCATGATTATAAAAAATCCAACAGGAACTAAAAAGACAACCTTTCTTTTGAGAAAGTAGCTGAGGATAGTTGCATACTTTTTTTCGAAAAGACGAAAGAGAAAAAGTACACTTCCTGCAGCAGCAGCCACAAATAGCAGATTAATAAAGGTTGAACGTTGTGATCCAAGCGGTAACCATTCAAAGGTAAGCAGAGTTCCTATTACCACGACAAATACAGCATTAACCGCCCATGGCAGCCATTTTTGTACTCTTTTGGATGCAAATATTTCAAGAAACATTTTTACCGCAAAAGAAACTACAATTACACCAGCCCACCAGGCAACTGCAAAGGTGAGATATAATCCGGTTAATGTTAATATTGAAGCAGTAGCGATTCTGACACTTTTGGAAGATATTTTACCTCTCTGCCTAAGAACCAAATGAGCCAGAGCCGGAAGAAGTGTTAACGCTACAATTATAGAAGCGATCAGGGCAAATGTTTTGGTAAACGCAAGGGGTCTGAAAAGCTTACCTTCAGCAGCAGTCATTGTAAATACCGGAAGGAAACTTATTATCGTAGTTGTTACAGCGGTAAGAATCGCGCCACCAACTTCAGAAGCTGCCCTGAAAATTATATCAATTCGCCGCTCTCCATCTTTGGCATTATTTAGGTGTTTTAGCATGTTCTCCATTAAAATCACTCCCATATCCACTATTGTTCCGATAGATATGGCAATTCCGGACAGAGAAACGATATTCGCGTCTACACCAAAGTATTTCATACCCAAAAAGCTCATGAGTACAGCAAAGGGCAGTATGCCTGAAATGAGTATTGAACTACCAAGGTGATTAATCATAACTATAACCACAAGTATAGTTATTAAAATTTGAAGGTATATAGCTTCGCTTAGAGTCCCCAGGGTTTCGTTGATCAGATCAGTTCTGTCATAAAAAGGAACGATCGTTACCTGTGATTCAGTTCCATCCTCCAGTGTTTTATTGGGAAGACCGGGTGAAATCGTCTCGATCTGTTCTTTTACACTCTGTATCACTTCAAGAGGGTTTTCACCATATCGGGCTACAACTACTCCACCTACAGCTTCAACCCCCTCCTTATCGAGTACCCCACTCCTCAATGCAGGACCCAATGTAACCTTTGCTACATCTTTTATCATTATAGGAACATCGTTACGCACCGTAACAACAGCCTGCTCCAGATCCCCGACACTTTTGACAAAGCCAAGACCCCGAACCATATATTCAACCTGATTAATCTCTACAGTTCTGGCCCCCACCTCTGTATTACTGTTCCTTACTGCATCATAAACCTGATTGATAGTGATACCGTGTGCATTCATAGCAGCCGGATCCACATCAATCTGATACTCCTTAACAAAACCTCCAATTGAAGCTACTTCTGAAACTCCTTCCGTAGCAGCAAGAGAGTAGCGCACCTGCCAATCCTGAATAGACCTAAGTTCCTGAAGATCCCATCCACCGGTTTCATTGCCATCCTTGTCGCGCCCCTCAAGAGTATACCAAAACACCTGACCTAAAGCAGTCGCATCAGGCCCAAGCGCAGGACTTACCCCCTGAGGCAGTGTACCGGCCGGCAGTGAAGAGAGTTTTTCAAGAATTCTGCTTCTTGACCAGTAAAATTCAGCTTCTTCATCAAAAATTACATACACCATCGAGAAACCAGGCATAGAGAAGGACCTCACACTTCTAACCTGAGGTATTCCCAGTAGTGAAACAGTAAGAGGGTAGGTAATTTGATCTTCCACATCCTGTGGCGAACGACCCTCCCACTCTGTAAAAACAATCTGCTGATTTTCTCCTATATCAGGTATGGCATCAACCGCAACTGGCGAGCGAGGTATAATGTCCAAATCCCAGTTAAACGGAGCTACAGCTATACCAACACCAAGTATTACAATAGCCAGCAGAAACGTCACCACTTTATTTTCAAGGCAAAACCTTATCAGTTTATCAAGCAAACTCATTGGTTTGTTTATATTATTATTCATAAATTTTTCCTTATCTAACAGGCATTTTCATATTTCTTTTCAAACACTTCCATTACCATATATGTCTTATCAGAATGTTTCCTTAATCTCCCCGCAACGAAGCATCGACTCTCCAAAGTAGGGATTAGATATCTGATCCTGTGACTGGAGCCAGTAAGCCCCCTTGTCATTAAGTGCCATAGGGCAAAATGCCAGAAAATGCTCCCCGGAATGATGTCCATACACTCTTTGAAGTGTTATTACCTGTTCTGATAAATTTGCAAATGCGTTTCGTAGTTCCTCGATGTCTGAGTAATGGTTCTTATGTGAAATGACTTCGAGCATTTCCTTTTTGCTTTCATCCCACACCGTTAGATCGTCTCCACTACTGCCATGAACCTTATCGATCTGTTCTCCAAGTTCTCCCATTGCCACAACTGCCGAATTATGATCATCATTGGCAAGTGACTTTGATAGATTGAAATAGCTTTGATATACCGGATCAAGATTTTCAAGGAAAGCAGAAGAGACTTCTACAGAGTGAACTGTTTCATCTATTCCCTCATGGCTATCCTCTGGTGTACCTGCCTCCTGATGATCACCATGGTGTGCATGTGCCCCGGTAAGTGCTCCCCCTTCGGGGTTCATCATACTTGGTCTACCACGAATTTGAAGCTCAGAGTCGATTCTGAAAGCGCCATGAGATACAACACGTTCACCTTCCTCAAGCCCTGATTCTACTATATAATAATCACCGGTCCTGGGCCCCAAAACAACATCCCTGCCTTCGTAAACATACCCCTGATCATCCGAACTCTTTTCCACATACACTACTGCCCGTTTACCGGTAAACAGTGGCGCAGTTGAGGGTATAACCAACGGTTTGGAATCTGAATCCAGATCAGTATCACTCTGCTTAGGCTTTGTTGAAGCTCTCAGATACATTTCCGGTTTAAGCCTGTAGTCGCTATTATTTACCTCTACACGAACCCCCGCAGTGCGTGTAAAGGGATCAATCACCGGATCAATAAACGAAATATTACCCGTAAATGTTTCACCGGGAAGAGCCGACACAGTGAACTCAACTTCCTGACCAACCCGCAAATGAGAAAGATCTCTTTCGTAAGCATCAAGCTTAGCCCATACACCGGAGATGTCTGCGATCTTAAACAGATCTGTCCCCTCCTGCACATAATCACCACCACTTACTTTCCTCTCCAACACAATCCCCGCCTGAGCGGACCTGATGGTCATATGGTCTGAGGGCGTACTTTGGGCCATTATTTCCTCTAATTGTGAATTACTAAAGCCAAGAAGCCTCAATTTCTCCCTGGCAGCATTCAAATTCCGTTGTGCGCTGTTTCTTACCAGCTCACTTGCACTTTGACCAATCCGCTTAACAGAAGCATTGGCACTTATCAGTTCCTGCTGAAGCGCCAATAGTTCCGGGCTGTAGATAGCTGCCAGCGGTGTTCCCCGGTTTACTCTGGCACCGGTTTCACCAACCAGGAGCCGATCGATTCTACCACCCATCCTCGCGCTTATTACCTCGATGCGGTTTTCATCGGGAACAATTCTTCCGTTCATATTTACGTTTACAGCTCCGCTTTGGCGGTTTACCGGGGTTGTTACAACCCGCGAAAGACGCGCGGCAGACTGAGAAAGCGTAAGGGCCCTCTCTCCATGTTCATCCTGAGAGCCACTACCCGACTCCATTGGTATCAAATCCATATGGCATATGGGACATTGTCCTGGTTCAGAAAGCACTATCTGAGGATGCATTGAGCACGTCCAGTATCCGTTTTCGTCCTGTTCATGTGTATGATCATGATCGTGATCATGTGAAAAATGGTCACTTGCACCTGGTGAAAATGCGCCACCTAAACGATACGCAACCACAAAAGCCAAAAGCACAATAAGAATTGTTCTTAGCTTTTTGTTATCTTTTGCAGATGAAAAAGTACTAACAATTTTTTCTTTTATATTTTTACTATTGGCTCTCATTTATTGACTCCTGTCAGATTGTATAGTTGTGCTTGTGCTTTTTTGGCCCTTAAGAACTCATTTATCAGATCCTCTTCCAACTCAAGCAACGTTCGCTGTGAATCGATAAGCTCCATTATACTGGCTGCTCCGGTCTGGTAGTCTGTTTGGGTTAATTCAACCACCTGTGAAGCCTGAGGTACAATAACATCCTCATATAACTTTACTTTCCTCATTGCATCCCTGTACTCATTAATATTTCTTACCGTTTCTGTTCGTACAGAATTAACCATCTGCTCTAGATTCTTTTTTACCGAATTTTTCATTTGTTCGGCTTTTTCTATTTCTGAGCTGATTCTTCCGGTCCAAACAGGGATATTCATACTTATTCCCACACTCCAGGAATCTCCCATAGCTCTGTCGCGCATATACTCGGCTCCGATTTCAAAATCCGGTATATACTGCTGCCTTGCAAGACTTACCAATTTTGAAGCAGCATTAAGCTCTTTTTCCATCATTTGAAGCGCAAAGTTGTTGGAAAGAGCACTCTCAATGACCTGCGCATCAGTATCGTCAATACCCGAGTTCAACTCTGCTTCGGTGTTGATTGAGATAACCGACAGATCGTCAATGTTTAACACTTCTGCCAAATTTTGTGTGTAGGTATTTATCCTAAGTTCCACACTGCTAATCGCATCTTCGGCTCTTGATATCTCTACCTGAAGACGGACCAACTCACTTTGAGGTGCCGCACCGGTTATATACCGTACCCTGGTGTTTTCTTCCAGAAAAACAAGCAGCCCGAGATTATCTTCAAGTACAGAAAGCATTCGTTTTGCACTATACAGAGCAGAATACGCCTCAGTCACCCTGGCTACAGTTTCAGATCGAACGTGCTGAAGTTTTGCTTCTTCACGCTTAACCAGCTCGCGTGCAGCCTCTCTCTGTGTTAAAATTTTGGTTGGGAATAGTACTTTTTGACTTACACCAACGCTACTGAAACCATCATCAGAACCAAACCTGCTCATAACCATTGGATCCGGTAAATAGGAATCTATCGATACCTGTTCACGCTGAGCTCTAAGGTTGTTTTGTGCAGCCGATATGGCAGGATTATTACCTAAAGCATAGTCTATATAATCCTGAAGTGTAGTTCCAACAGGTGATTGGTAAGGTTCAGTACCGGTACTGCTTTCCCCAAAAACGCGGGGAGTTAGCAGCATTGTAAAAAGCAGCAGCAAAGCTACTAATGTTCTACGTAGATTAGACATACTTGTCTCCTTTACCCGTATTAGTTGATTACAAAGAGAATGCAACCATTACTGTTGCATCTTTCAACATTCATTGAGTAAACACAAGTAGTATTAAATCAGCAGAACCGGAGTTGAAGGCGGGAGTTGAAACTGAAGTGTCAGTTCGAAGTTTATATGTTTATTGTTTAATGTATAGACATTGGAAACATAGTCATGGAACAAAATAGGTGTATAATATTCACCTATATGTTCCATGTATCTTGATATTTCCGTGTTACCTCTGGATGAGCTCTGCTGTGAAACGCAAGCATTGCAGTTGCTGCGCTCTTCACACGAGGTGTCTTGATGCGATTGCGCTGTATTCATGCAACATGCATGACCAGCAAACTCACCATGAGTTTGTGTGCATTTAGATTCAGAAGTATAGATACTTGAACCTGAATCACAATAGGCTGCAAAAGACTGCACAAGCAGCACGAGTATAAGCACAAAGGACAGCGACAATACTCTCCCCGCAAATCTCTTATTTCTACCTGTGTTCATCCCTTTTTCCAATCTCTATTGGTCTTCTTTGGATTCGATCAATTCTACACTCTGCCCTAATTCTTCGAGAAGCCCTATATGTTTATTGAAATTTTCTTCAACTTCTTCAATGCAACCAGCACAGCATACATAAATCCGTTTACCATCTTTTTCTACATAAAGCTCCTCATTTATCTCCCCACCCATTACAGTGCAGGTTCTTTGAGGAATTAGTATTTCTTTTAACTGCTCGTTTTCGTTTGCATTCTCCTTTTGAGCAGCGTGAAGAGAACATGCAGATGCCGATGCTGTAAAGATCAATATTAGTAGCGATGTGATCAATGGTGCCATATCACCCTCCTTTTTTATGTGTATTCACAGATAACTAGTTTTAAATAGTATTCAGCACTTCGTCCAACGATTCTATAAGATCCTCCGGATGCTCAAGCCCCACAGAAAGTCGTATAAGATCTGGAGTAAGCCCACCTGCTGCCTGCTGCTCCTCGGTAAGCTGAGAATGACTTGTGCTTGCCGGATGAAGTATAAGACTCTTGGCATCCCCTACATTAGCCAGATGAGAGAAAAGTTTAATATTATCTATGACCTTGACTCCGGCATCATAGCCTCCCTTTACACCAAACACTACCATGCCGCCAAAACCCTTCTTTAGGTATTTGCTTGCAAGCGAGTATGACGGATCACCTTTAAGCCCCGGATATCGCACCCATGATACCGCTTTATGCGACTTCAAAAATTTGGCAACCTCAAGGGCATTTGAACTGTGCCGCTCCATACGTACCGGCAGGGTTTCAAGCCCCTGAATGAATATCCAGGAATTATCGGGTGATATACATCCACCAAGATTACGCAAAGGAACAGTGCGTAAACGAAGTGCAAAAGCAATCGGTGCAAGAGGTTCGGGCAGATCAGTAGCCCAGTGAAGCCCATGGTAATTTTTGTCGGCCTGCGTAAAGAGCGGATGCCGACCACTGTTCCAGTTAAAACGACCCGAGTCGGTTACTATCCCCCCTATCGCAGCACCATGACCACCCATCCACTTGGTTAATGAGTTTATCACTATATCGGCTCCATGCTCAATGGCCCTGAAAAGATAGGGAGTGGTAAACGTACCATCTACAATGAGTGGGATATTATGCTCATGGGCGACTTTTGCGATTGCCTCTATGTCGGTGAAATCAAGAACCGGGTTCCCGATTGTCTCTACAAAAAAGGCCCGGGTCTTATCCGTTACAGCCTTTTTGAAGCTGTCAGTATCCTTTTGATCCACAAATGTTGTTGTAATACCAAGCTCAGGCAGTATGGCATCAAACATGGTATAGGTCCCACCGTAAAGATTGGTTGCCGAAACGATCTCATCGCCTGAAGCTGCCAGAGTAACAATGGTGTTAAATATCGCAGAAGTACCCGAAGCCAGTGCCACTGACGCAGCTCCACCTTCAAGCTCAGTCACTCTCTGCTCAAGAACAGCCTGAGTCGGGTTCATCATTCTTGAATAAATATTACCCAATTCTTTAAGAGCAAACAGATTGGCAGCGTGTTCGGTGTTTTTAAAGGTAAAAGAAGTAGTTCTGTAAACAGGAACCCCTCTTGACATGGTTTCATCTATCGGCTGCCCTGCATGGAGTGCCTTCGTTTCAATTCTGTACTGCTTTTCTGAGCCCATACTCTAACTCCTCCTGTTTAGGCAATATCTATTATCATTTTTTTTTTTTAAGCCTGCTCATACAGCCACGTGCTCAAATACCTCTCACCTGCATCGGGTAATATAACCACAATAAGCTTTCCCTCATTCTCTTCTCTTTTAGCCACCTCAATGGCAGCCCATAGTGCCGCACCGGAAGAAATCCCCACAAGCAATCCTTCCTGACGGGCAGCGGCTCGTGCCGTTGCACCAGCATCAACCTCATCAACCTGTAGTATTTCATCAATAAGTTCAGTTTTAAGAACATCCGGAACAAATCCCGCCCCTATGCCCTGAATTTTGTGAGGGCCGGGTTTTCCGCCCGAAAGCACCGGTGAACCAACCGGCTCCACTGCTATGGCCTTAAATGATGGTTTTCGGCTCTTTATCACCTCTGATACTCCGGTTATTGTTCCTCCGGTCCCAACTCCCGCTATCAGTATATCTACCTTGCCGTCTGTATCCCGCCAGATCTCCTCTGCGGTAGTAATCTTGTGAATCTCTGGATTGGCGGGGTTGCTAAACTGCTGGAGCACAATTGATTCAGGTATCTCATCATTTAGCTCTTTTGCTTTGGCAATGGCACCTTTCATGCCCTTAAACCCCTCGGTTAGTACCAGTTCAGCGCCCAGGGCCTTTAGAAGTTTACGCCGCTCAACGGACATAGTATCAGGCATGGTTAAAATTAACCGGTACCCTTTTGATGCTGCAATATACGCCAAAGCTATACCAGTGTTACCACTTGTAGGTTCAATCAAAACGGTACCCTGCTTTATGACTCCACGCTTCTCAGCATCCTCTATCATTGCCAGCCCGATTCTGTCTTTAACACTGGAAAGGGGATTAAACAATTCAAGTTTACCGGCTATCTTTGCCCTTCCCTCAGTATTTAGCCTGTTTATCGACACCAGCGGGGTATTTCCAACCAATTTTCCAATCGATTCGGCAATTTTCATAAATAGGTACCCCTCTCACTTTGTTTGTTCCTACATAAAGCTTTAATAAGCTAAGTTAAATCCCTTTGTTTGGACCACAAAAATCACGCCGTTCAGAGTGGCCCACACTTAAATATATCATTGTTGATCGGTTTGGTCAACATTTAATTGCATAGTCACCCATTTTGGTGAAATATGAGCGATGAATCTTGAAGCAGGAAAAGATATATAGGTTTGCTGTTTTATTCCTGTTCCTGTCTTTAATTCCTAATTCCGGATTCTTTTTAAAGATGCGCCCGGAAACTTGTTTGACCCGTGTAAGCGTGTACCACGTTGGGTGCAGTCCATCCAAACGATTCCTTATGAGTTCGCATACCGGGCTCATAAGTAGGGTTTGATTTATTGTAGTGCTTTTATTTTTTTTAGGGCAAAGACTAAAGTTATCTGAGATGTTGTTGGGACTTTTTTTATCTGAATACGGAGGTGAATATGGGTTTTATAACCTGGGCAAACTCGATAGTAAAAACATTTACTATTACAGATATCTTTTTAATAGAACTAAGTTCTTTGGCGTTTGGGATACTGCTTGCATCATTATTCCCATCGCTAACAGCAATAAAAATTTGGTGGATTGCGATAATAGTTATTGCATTGGCTATCAAACCATTGCATAAGGTGTATAGCAGTTCCCGAAACAAAAGTACAATATAAATGCCAATAACTACCGGAGCCATTTTGAAAGGAACGACCATATGCCCGAATTCATTTCTGCGATCCTTACTGCAACTGTTTTGGTCCTGCTTGGCTACCTTATTAAGCATAAGCAGTGGGCCTTTCTAATCTCAGGTTACAACACCTCTTCAAAGCAAAAGAAAGAAGAGTACGACAAGGAAGCGTTATGTAACGGAACCGGTGGATTACTTTTTGTATTGGCGGCAGTTTTATTGCTGTCTTCGATAGGCTATCTATTTACGATAAGATGGATTCCCACTGCTGGTTGGATAGTATTTACATTGATAATTATCGGGTTTTTAGTATATGCAAATACCGGAAACAGGTATAAGAAAAGAAGCGAATAGAAAGAAAGTCACCAGGCAGCCATTTTAAACCCATCCTTTATATCGCGAATTTTCGCTCGTTAGTGAAAACCACTGTCACCCAATGGTCCCCTTCATACTTCTCATTAATTTTTGCAATGATCTCTTTGCGAATACTGTCCTGTTCCCGAATAGAAAGATCTATATTCTTTTTCCCGACAATAAAATCAACTTCCAGCCACAGGTTCTGGCGTGGTTTGGTCACTCTGGTAAATGATTCCTGAAATCGCCAGGCATTCTGAATATCGTTGATTACCCTATCTACATAAGCACTGCTTTCGTCGGTTGGACGCATATCAAGGAGTGACCGTAATGCTTTCCTGATTTCCTTGATAGGCCATTCGACAAAGTAAACACCTAAAACTATCATCATCACAGGATCAATGTAGGGTTGATAAGGAGCCAATGCTGGCACAAAGGTAAATCCATAGGCAATCAGAAACCCTATAAGAACCCCTAAAGAGACGATTGAATCTAAATACCACTCTGCTGCTTCGGTTCGTATAAGATTGGATTTTAATTTTTTGTTGGTTCTTATTAGAATCATGTACATCATTAAACAAAAAAGGAAGGCAAATATGGCGTACAGAAGACCCGCTCCCACATCAATCTCACGACCTCCCTGAAAAATAGCTACAATCGCGGCTATCAATGAGCCTATGAGAAGGGCAATAAGGGCAATGTATTTGGTCAGTACCACTAACGGTTCAATTGTATCCTTCCCAAACGGGAATCGCCTCCAATCGGATTTTTTCATGTAGCGAAATGCAAAAAGGCTAAAAAAGGATAAAAGTACACTAATAACAGAATAGAGGCCATCAAATATTATGACCTGCGAGCGTAATAAAACGCCTAAAAAAAACGCTATCAGCGCAAAAGATAAGGCTCCATAAGAAGATGCTTTCAAATACTTCTCTTCTTTTATGCTTTTGGGAACCTTTTTTTCCTCATCCATCTCCATAGTTTGGTCTCCATCAACGCAATGTTACTCTTTCTACCCTCACCCGATAAGAAAATCTAATTCTATGAATTGATTATTCACACTACACCTGCTGCAGTGGTGAGAAGGCTGGCGCGCGTTCCTTTCCACCACTCTTTCAGTACTCCTGTCCCTCAGCTTACTGCTGCACTCTTAAGAGAGAGAGAGAGAGAATAGATAGCTCCCCAAGGCAAACAGCTCGCTGCTGTATCTATAAGGGAAATTTTCGCGTGTGGTACGATATGGTGGTGGTCACATAATTCAAACAATTTTCACCCAACCATCCTGGCGAGTTCTGGTTTTTTGTCTCTCAGTTCTATTGTTCAGCATACTCGTCACTCCTTCTCCCATTATAATACCGCCAGTGTAAGTAAACAGCCCCTATCAGAAATAGTAAAGTAATCAAACTACCCTCCAGGCCAAAGTTACCACCAGAAACAAGCTGGTGCCCCGTTCTTTCTATCTCTATAACTGCGGGACTAAAGTCCATACCAGACACTTCAAAACCGTATATATGACCTTGAAACAGATTCCAGGTAAAATGAATGCCAATCGGCACCCATAAGCCGCCGGTTACTTCTCTGCTGACACCAAACAAAATACCAGCAATAAATAAAACAATCAGTGGTATCGGATTTTGCATAATATCAGGATTTCCGATATGGAGTAAAGAAAAAAGGAGAGAGCCGGCAATGATTGCAGCTTTTACGCCAAAATGTTTTTTTAAAATCCCCTGCAGATAACCTCTGAGCAGTAATTCCTCTGAAATAGCGACCAGCAAAAACAAAATTATCCCCAGTCCTATGTTTTTTAAAACCTCTGAGTTAAATGACACATTTGCGACCCTTACCCCTCCAAGTAACCACACAAAAAGAAAGGGTACAGTGATTAAGAAAATACCCCAAACAGAGCCCTCAACTCCTTTTGTCATTAAGCGATTCTCTTTCCATCCCATAGAGAAATCATCTTTAAACATAGTATACACGATGAAGACAGCAGGAATAACTGCGACACTACTATATATCAAACTAAGAAAGAAGTCAGGTCCTACAGCCATCGTCTCAAACCCTGTAACGCCTAAAGTTATAGCTGACAATAAGGCAATACCTTGTGATAAAAAAACGGTAACTATAACTATCACCAGTAGTCTGGCAAGTATACCTGAAACAATTTTAGCATTTTTCATTTACTGCACTCTCCTGTTCTACTGGTTTGCGGTAGAAACCAGCAGGTGTTATTCAAGTATCGTGCCAAAAAGCATCTTTTTTCAGCGAAGATATAAAAGTAGCTGTAGCGATGTTGTTTTGAAAACGGCGAACAGTAGCTTCATTTTTTGTTTCGGTGGCTAATGAATTTCGCTCAGTTGCGGTAAAATTGTAACATTAGCAGGTATAGCGGACCAGATATTGTGGGCAGTGTAACCTGTTTCCTATACAGGTTGTTGGTGTCTGTTTATTCGCCACTGACATATATTGCGTTTCAATCCATAATGAATATTTTCTTTATCGTAATAACTATAAATTTATATCAAATTTGGTGGTACTTTTTTTGGTTTTCTGGTAGATATATTCTATTTTGGAATAAAGTTTGTTATATTTGTATTTAGTATTGATAATTTTTTCCAATATAGAATAATAATAGATCGCACACGTAATACTTTTATGAGAAGGAGTTCTCATAACTTTGCCTTGGGAGACGAAAATACACGAAACATATCCCGGAAAAAGGGATAAAAAGCTCTTTAAAAAACACTATCAGGAAGTAACTATTGTTTTGAATAATTTAAAAACCTATAAAGAGCTTTTGGAATCTGGAGAACATCCAGATTCCTTAAAAAATTGCTTTCTTTTGTGCATGATGAAAAAAAGGTTTATATGCTATTGACCAAAGACCTCCTGTAAAAGGATTTCAGCTACGGCTTTATATTTATCCGGTTATTGGTTATAAAACATTACACATACTGACGATTGGTGACAAGAATACTCAGAGTAGTGATATACAAGTATCTTATAAAAAAATTGAGGAGCTAAATAATGGATAAAACGATTTCTGAACTTAGCGAAGCTCTTGGATTTAACAAAACCGAACAAGAAAAAATAAGCAAGGCCATAGATAATCGATCATTGAGTCGCTATCTAACAATTTTGCGAGTAAAAAAAGGTTTAACTCAGGGTGCTATGGCAAAAAAAATGGGGGTTTCTCAATCTAACATTTCTAAGCTGGAACATTCTACTAATGATAGAATTACAATAACAGATGTGAATAACTATGTACATACTTTAGGTTATGAATTGAAACTAGTCATCGGAAAACCAAAACCTTTAACAACGCAAATACAATATGCTTACTATCATCTTGTTTCGTTATGCAAAGCATTAGGAAAAACAGAACGTAATGACCAAAAAATACTTAAAGGATTGGCTGAGTTTGAAAAAGTTGCGGCTCATTATATGGCGAAACTTGCATTTATGTTTCTGGAAAGTAGTGAATCTAAATACAACAAATTACAACAACACTCGCAACCTGAAATATGTATCGAAGAAGAGTCTTTAGATTCTGAAGACACTAAATTAGATACTGAACATCTAATCTGTTCTGACAAATAGTATTTACAATGTAGCCACAAAGAAAAAACTTAATTGAACGCTGATAACATCTGACTGGTACTGTTGGATAAAAGGAGTACCGTTTTTCGCTCAGTTGCGGTAAAATTGTAACATTAGCAGGTATATCGGGCCAGAAATTGGAGTCTGTTGTTTAAACAATTAATACAACCCTTCCACCCAAAAACCTAAATGCCCAGGATACCGCTTGCCCTCTCATCCAGATACATTTTCAACCCGCGGGGAATCCTGTCTATCATACCTGAACTCCTCCACACCTCGGGGCTCTCCATGCACATATAGAGCGTTATATCGGGGTAGTGCTTTTCAAATTCATCTTTCATGGCCCGGTAGAAACTAACCCTGCAGGGGCGGGGGTAGCGAAGCTTACCATCTATTCCGGTAATCATTTCAGCGGCAAAAAGCGAGAGGTGCTTACCACTTTTCTTTAGGTGATGTTTTAGTGCGGGCATACTCCTGAAGCCCCCCATACTGCACCAGGCTATTTTTTGCGGGTTCTTTATATGCGAAAATAGCATTCGAACTACTTCCCTGTACTCTTTTTCCCAACCATCATACCAGATCATAGGGTCAAAGTGAAAAGCCAGATTAAACCCCATCTCTTCACATTTGCGGGCAGCCCGAAGCCGCTCTTCAATAGAAGCGGTACCCTCCTCAAGCTTTGAGACCATCGATTGGGTGTTTAAAGAAAAACCGATCACCACTTTCCGCGGGGTTTTGATTTCACCGAGTGTATCGATATTGGTACTTTTGGTCTTAAACTCAATCAGTACATTTTTATACGGCTCTAAAAGCGCGGCAACTTTTTTTGACACTCCAAGCGTATTTTCCAAATACAGACTATCCGCAAACTCACCGGTACCAAACCTTAGAACTGAATTGTTTTGTTTGAGCTTTGTTTTAAGCTCATTCTCCAGATCATTAAAGTTTTCATACACTGTTTGATGCTGATGCTCAAGATACACCTGGAGTATACAGTAGTTACAGTACATTCCACACCCGGTAAGAGGGGTTATTATCTGGTAACCACAGCAAAGATACCCTCCGGTAGTTCCGGGACAGGGTTTCCAGAATTCTCCCTTGTTACGATCACTTACAAGTTTTTGTCTTTTAGAATTCATAGGTTGTTCACGTTTGTTTAAAAAGCGGGTCTTTATCAGTTGTAGCAGCTGGTGAAGGCAACGTATGCTCAGTAGGAAACCGTTTGACCACATCCTGTATAATAAGCCCCGAAAGCATAAATCCATAGGTGGCGGTGATATGAACAGCAGAGCCGTTTATTTGCTTTTTACTGGAGCACCATTCATGGATAAACGCCTCCTCATCCTCTTCACCCCTGATACTTTTTGGACAGAAACACTCCCCTGTTCCGCATCCGCTTTCTATAGCATAAACTGGAAGCACTTCATCACTCCAAACACATTTAAAGTCGCCCCTGACTCCTCTGCGACGAAGTCTTTTGCGGACAAGCTTTCCTAAACGGCAGCCATAAGAGTCCCAGATCGAGCTTACTTTAATCCGTGTGGGATCCAGTTTGCAGGAAGCACCAAGAGCACTGTACACCGTTGTTTTGGCTTTAAGGGCCGATTCGAGCAATGTTACCTTACTGGTAAGACTGTCTATGGCATCAATTACATAATCGTAATCAGAAAGGTTGAAAGATTCGCGTGTATCGTTATCGTAGATTTTTTGGATAGTGGTGATCTGCGCATCAGCGCTTATCTCCCTGAGACGTCTGGCAAGCTCAGTAACCTTTACACAGCCAAGTGTTTTAGAAGTAGCCTGCACCTGACGGTTTATGTTGGTCACACAGACCAGATCTGAGTCCACGATAGTTAGGTTTTTCACCCCGGAACGGATCAGGCCCTCGGCACACCAACTCCCCACACCACCTACCCCAAACAGAATCACCCGTGTTTTGGCAAGTTGGTTTAAAGTATATGAGCCGGTAAGAAGCTCCATTCTATGAAATGCATGGTTCAGGGACAATCAAAACTCCTTTAACAACTATTTAATTAATTGAAGTGTAGCAAAATAATTCAGGCACACCTTTAAAATAATGATGAAAAAGTACGGTCCACCCCTGCGATCTATTTTTACCGGGTAGCCGATTTAATGAACAGTGCTTAATTTGGGTGCCTTTTTTTAAAAAACCAGGAGCAAAAGGGGGTTAAATGGTCTACAAAGCTACTTATGAATAGAAAACAGAGTTT